>CAJUMS010000070.1:8996-13953 GCA_910587465.1 uncultured Oscillospiraceae bacterium | reverse complement strand
TCGGCGAGATAGGTATTGACGGCGGTTTTATGAAGGACGCAGGTATTGAGGTCACCGAGATGAACCAAGGGTGTATCTGCTGCTCGCTGGTCGGCGATTTCGGCAAGGCGCTCGAAAAGGTTTTGGAAGAGTTTGCGCCCGACAGGATACTGATCGAGCCGTCTGGCGTGGGCAAGCTGTCGGACGTTATCAAGGCGGTAGTGGGTATAGGTAGCGATAAGATCTCGCTGAACAGCTACACTACCGTAGCCGATGCGACCAAGATAAAGATGTATATGAAGAACTTCGGCGAGTTCTACAAGAACCAAGTGGAAACGGCAAAAACGATCGTATTGTCGCGAACCCAGAAGCTCTCCGAGGAGAAACTTGCTGAGGCGGTGGCTATGATACGCGAGCTTAACGAGCACGCGACTATCGTCACTACCAATTGGGACGAAATCGGCGGAACGCAGATACTGGCGGCTATGGAGACGGAGAACAAATTCGCCGAGGAGTTGCTTAAGGACGAGGACATCTGTCCCGTTTGCGGTCACTCTCATCATCATGATCACGACGATGACGAGCATGAACATCATCACGACCATGACGGAGAGTGCTGTCACCATCATCACCATGACCATGAGGACGGTGAATGCTGTCACGGTCATCATCACGAGCACTACCATGAACACGGCGAATGCTGTCATCATGACCACGAGCACGGTCACCACCACGCGGACGAGGTGTTCACTTCAATGGGTATCGAGACCGCGAAGAAGTTCATGAAAGAGGAACTGGAGAACGCGCTGTCCAAGCTGTCGGGCGAGGAATTCGGCGTTGTGCTGAGAGCTAAGGGCATTGTCGCGGGCGCGGATGGCGTGTGGTATCATTTTGATTTCGTTCCCGAGGAGTACGAGGTGCGCACTGGCGCGGCGGATGTAACGGGCAGAATGTGCGTTATAGGGTCTAAGCTCGTGGAAAATAAGATAAAAACATTGTTTGGGGTGTAATTCATGACTGAAATTCCCGTTTATTTAATGACAGGCTTTCTGGAGAGCGGAAAGACCTCGTTTATACTGGAAACGCTGAACGACAAGCAGTTCAGCCGCGGCGAGAAAACTCTGGTTATCGCGTGCGAGCAAGGCGAGGTGGAGTTCGATGAGAGGATAATTAAGGCGTCGAAGTCGGTTGTGGAGTATATCGAGGACGAGGAGGACTTCAACCCAGAGAACCTCACCGCGCTTGTCGAGAAGTACAAGCCCACACGCATTATGCTTGAGTATAACGGAATGTGGAGCCTGCGCGATATGGCAGTCAAGGCGCCCAAGAACTGGATATTCTACCAGATATTTATGTTCGTGAACCATGCGACATTCGATATGTATATGAACAATATGCGTCAGCTTATCTCGGATGATATCGCGGTGTCGGATATTGTTATTTTCAATCGGTGCGAGCCGAATAAGGTCGACAAGAAGAGGCTTCGCAGGGCGATAAAGGCGCTTAATCCGCGTATCGATATGATGTTCGAGTACGTTGACGGGACGGTCGAGCAGGGCTTTCAGGGCGACGACGAAATGCCGTTCGATGTGAACGCAGATCCTATCGACGTAGTCCACGACGATTTCGGGCTGTGGTATATCGACATAATGAGTAACGCTCCACGCTATAAGAACAAGAACGTCCGTGTGCGCGGAATGGTGTTCAGGGCGAGCAATATCCCGAAAGGGTATTTCGTTATCTCGCGCCGCGCTATGACCTGCTGTGCGGATGATATCCAGGTGGTTGGCATACTTGTGAAATCACCGGACGAGAGCAAGTGGAAGGACGGCGACTGGGTAGAGGTCACGGGGAACGTTACCGCAGAGAAACAGCAATGCTATAAAGGCACCGGACCCGTTATCCTCGCGGACAGTATTCTCGCGACAGAGCAGGCGGAGAGCGAGCTGGTTTACTTTAACTAACGAGGCGATTATGAAATTACGAAAGGCTGTCCCGTTTATTCTGCCCGTTGCGGTATGGGTCTCGATAACCGTTTATATGGCGCTATTGCAGTATGTGGTCACCCCTATCATAAAACCTGCTGAGGGTTTTTCTTGCGGGGCAGGCGTTTTGCTCTTTGTCGCGCTGCAGGGAGACATAGTGTGGGCGTTGTCGTTTATTGCGGCTAAGAAATTCGGCTTGAGTATCAAAGGCGCGGCGGCGGGTCTACCCGTTATGTACACGCTGTTTGCGGTCTACCACGTACCGTCGCAGTATCTTTTTGTGTACACCGACGAATGGAGTTTTATGTTCACGGACCACCCGCCAATGAACCGTTTTTTCGCGGCTTTCTGGATAACGCTGCAATTCGGCATAATTATGCTGATAACGGCGACGGCGGTCTACGCGAAAGCAAAACCCAAGGAAAAGGAGTAGCATGGACAAAATGTTCACGGTGCGGCTCTCCAAGGACGGACAAGCCGTTGAAATAATCGATCAGACCTTGCTCCCGAACGAGGTGAAGTTCCTGCGGCTGGAGAGTGCGGAGAGCGTTTACGAGGCTATTTATGAGCTTCGTGTGCGCGGCGCTCCCGCGATAGGGATAGCGGCGGCGTTCGGAATGTACGTTCTGGCGGGGCAGATTCCTGATAATGATGTGTTTTACGCGGAGCTTGAACGGCTCGGCGAGTATCTGATCTCGTCAAGACCTACGGCGGTGAACCTTAGCTTTGCTGTTAAGCGTATGCTTTCGGCGGCGGAGGGGTGCGGTAAAGAAGCCGCATTACCTCGGCTTTATGAGGAGTGTAACGCGATATACGGCGAGGACAGGGCAATGTGCCGCGCGATAGCCGAAAACGGCTTGACGCTTGTCAGGGACGGCAACGGGATACTCACACACTGCAACGCGGGAGCGCTCGCCGCCTCGGAGTACGGCACGGGGCTGGGTACACTTTTGCTCGGCAAAGAGCGAGGATATAACTTCAAGGTATACAGCGATGAGACCCGACCGCTGCTGCAGGGCGCGCGGCTGACGGCGTTTGAGCTGTTTAACGCGGGGATAGACGTTACTTTGATATGCGACAGCGCCGCGTCAATGCTCATGAAAGAGGGCAGGATAAACGCGTGCTTTGTCGGGTGCGACAGGGTAGCCGCGAACGGCGACGTCGCCAATAAGATAGGAACGCGCTCCGTTGCCGTGAACGCGAAATATCACGGCGTGCCGTTTTACGTTTTCTGCCCGGGTTCGACGATAGATTTCGGTTGCAAGAACGGCGCGGATATCGTTATCGAGGAGCGCCTGCCCGAGGAGATAACGACGAAATTTTTCGCGAAGCCGACTGCTCCCAAGGGGGTAAAGTGCTTTAACCCCGCGTTCGACGTTACCGACGCGGAGCTTGTCACGGCAATTGTTACGGAGCGCGGCATCTGCCGCTATCCGTATACAAAGTCACTGGCTGGGATGTTTGGGGGAAACTGAAATGATGATACGAAATGAGCGTCCCGAGGACTTCAGAGCCGTCGAGGAGCTTACGAAAAAGGCGTTTTGGAACGTCAACGTGCCCGGGTGCAGCGAGCATTATCTTGTGCATATTCTCAGATCTCACGCGGATTTTGTTTCCGAGCTCGATTTTGTCGCGGAGTTTGACGGGAAAATAATTGCGAACATTATGTTCACGCGGTCGCGGCTTCGCGGCGAGGACGGCACGGAAAAAGAGGTGCTGACGTTCGGACCGCTGAGCGTTCTGCCCGGATATCAGCGGCAAGGTTATGGCAAAGCACTGCTGGGGTACGCGCTCGGCAAGGCAGCGGATATGGGCTTTGAGGCGGTGGTAATCTTCGGCAATCCCGAGAATTACGTCGCGCAGGGTTTTAAAAGCTGCAGGCGGTTTAACGTTGCCGCTGCGGAGGGCGTGTACCCCGTGGCGCTGCTGGTCAAGGAGCTTAAAGATGGCGCGCTGTCGGATAATAAGTGGATATTCGCGGAAAGCTCCGCCTACGAGTTTGACGAAAAGGCGGCGGAGGAATTCGACAAGTCGTTTCCGAAAATGTCCGAGGAGCGTTTGCCAAGTCAGGAGCTTTTCTATATTTACAGCAATTCGCGGTTGTGCTAAGTTTCGGCTGCGCCGAAACATTCTGTTTGGCGTAGATTATATTTTAGTCAGCGCGAGGAGTTGGCAGTGAGCAAAGTAAAGCGGTACGCTTGAAAACTTACTGTTTTTTTGACTTTTAAATAGGAGGACGAAATGAAGCTTAGATTTTACAACGTGAAAATACTCACAATGGAGTACGAAAATATAATCGAGGGCGAGCTTTGCACCGACGGCGGCAAAATCACATATGTCGGAGCGGAGAGGACTTCTGGCGGCTATGATCGCGAGATCGACCTCGGCGGCGATTTGATAATCCCGGGGTTCAAGGACGCACACACCCATTCGGCGATGACGTTCCTGCGCTCGCTCGCGGACGATCTTCCGCTCAGCGACTGGCTGTACAAGGAGGTTTTCCCACGTGAGGCGAAGCTCACCGAGGAGGCGGTGTATACGTACACTCAGCTCGCGAATATGGAGTACCTCACGAGCGGTATAACTTCGTCTTTCGATATGTACATGAAGCTTCCCGCTTACGTCAAGGCTTGTAACGATATGGGTTATCGGACGGTGCTGTGCGGCTCTATCAACGACTTCGGCGGCACGGTCGAGGGCATTGAGGAGGAGTTCGACACTTACAATAACAGCGGTGAGTTGATATCGTATCAGCTCGGTTTCCATGCGGAATACACCACCAAGCGCGAAACGCTTGAGGGTCTGGCGGCGCTGTCGCAGAAGCTGAGAGTGCCGCTCTACGCTCACAACAGCGAAACGAAGGCAGAGGTTGAAGGCTGTAATGAGCGCTACGGTATCACGCCGACGCAGCTGTTTGACAAGCTCGGAATGTTTGAGTACGGCGGCGGCGGCTTCCATTGCGTGTGGTTCGATGAGCGCGATATGGAGGTCTT
>CAJUMS010000070.1:3297-8986 GCA_910587465.1 uncultured Oscillospiraceae bacterium | reverse complement strand
GCCGAAAAGGGCTTGTGGATGGTGACCAATCCCGCATCAAATCTCAAGCTCGCGAGCGGTATCGCGCCGATTTGTGAAATGCGTCGTCACGGTATGAAGAACTTTGCTATCGGCACGGACGGCGCTGCTTCAAACAACTGTCTTGATATGTTCCGCGAGATGTTTCTTGTGGCGGGCTTGCAGAAAGTTCGCGAGAAGGACGCGGCGGCGTGTCCCGCGTTTGAAGTCCTAGAAATGGCGACAAAGGGCGGAGCGCTTTCAATGGGGCTTTCGGACTGCGACGTTCTTGCCGAGGGCAAGTGCGCCGACTTCGCCGTTATCGACCTTAAACAGCCGAATATGCAGCCGCTTCACAATATCGCCAAAAATCTTGTCTACTCGGGCAGCAAGCAGAACGTGAAAATGACTGTGGTCAACGGTCAGATACTGTACGAAAACGGCGAGTTCTTGACGGTGGATAAGGAGAAAATTTTCTTCGACGCTAACCGACTGAAATCGGTCTTCGGGCTTTGATTTATTCTAGTACCGACGAAACTGCAAAAAACTGTAATCTTAAAAGGTGGGAGGGGAAAGGCGGCGCAGCCGCTTTCTTCTTCTCTTTCTTTTCTTTCTTTTTTTCTTCTTAATAGGTGTGCTGGTTGGCACTTGGTTGATACGTTGTTGTTTTGTTGGTTGATTTCAGCACGTTAAAGTCCACATGAGAGCGCTTGGGGGGCGGCGTGAGTGTTGGTTGATTATTTGCCGTTTACCTTGATGATTTTTTTGCAGTGGATTGCAGTACGGTCTATGATAATATCTGAACAAAGGGGGCGGACGTTATGCCGTTTTTACCTATAAGCCGCGCGGATATGAAGGAGCGCGGAATTGAACAGCTTGATTTTATCTGCGTAACCGGTGACGCTTATATCGACCACCCGACGTTCGGGATTGCGATAATCTCGCGAATGATCGAGGCGGCGGGATTCTCGGTCGGTATTATCGCTCAGCCCGTGAGCGACGCGGACTTTACCAAGCTCGGACAACCCAAGCATTGCTTTATGGTTACGGGCGGGAATATCGACAGCATGGTATCAAATTACACGGTCGCTCTGAAAAAGCGCAACGACGATGCGTATTCAGCGGGAGGACGCGGCGGCAAACGTCCCGATAGAGCGGTGACGGTGTATTGCAGAGCGCTGAAACGTCTGTTTCCCGATACGGAGATCGAGATCGGCGGTCTGGAGGCGAGTTTGCGGAGGTTTGCGCACTACGATTACTGGAGCGACAGCGTTATGCCGTCGGTGCTTGTCGACAGCGGTGCGGACTTTCTGATGTATGGTATGGGCGAGGTCACCTTATCGGAAATGCTCAATCGGTTCAAGCAGGGGCAGCGGCTTGCCGATATGCACGACCTGCGCGGTATCTGTTACCTTACCAAGCCCGAGAATACTCCGCTCGGCGCGGTACAATGCGACAGCTACGAGATAGTTCGCGATAACAAAAAGGCGTATGCCAAGGCGTGCCGCAAGCAGTACGACGAGCAGGACGAGATTTATGGTCGGACGATAGTTCAGCGGCACGGCAATATGATGCTGGTACAGAACCCGCCTCAGCGCTCGGTTACGCAGGCGGAATTTGACTATGCCTACGAACTGCCGTACATGAGGGCGTATCATCCCGTCTACGAAAAGGACGGCGGCGTTCCCGCGATACAGGAGATAGAGTTCTCGATAACGCATAACAGAGGCTGCTTCGGGTTCTGTAATTTCTGCTCGATCGCGCTTCATCAGGGGCGTAAGGTTGTGACTAGGAGTGAGGATTCGGTTTATAACGAGGCTGTCATGCTTTCCGAAAAGCCGAATTTCAAGGGTTATATTCACGATGTGGGAGGTCCCACCGCGAATTTCCGTCACACGTCATGCGAAAAACAGGAGGAGCACGGGCTTTGCAAGGGAAGGAAGTGCCTAGCTCCTACGCCGTGCAAGAATATCAACGCCGACCATTCGGATTATATCAAGCTGCTAAGGCGGTTAAGGTCGATAAAGCGCGTTAAAAAGGTGTTTATCCGCTCGGGTATTCGCTTTGATTATATGTTGTTGGAGAAGAATGGCGCTTTTCTGGATGAGCTGGTGCAGTACCACGTCAGCGGACAGCTCAAGGTCGCGCCCGAGCACGCGAGCAACAAGGTTCTTGACAAAATGGGCAAGCCGCATATCGAGGTGTATGAGGAGTTTGAAAAGCGTTTCTATGCATCGACGAAGAAGTGCGGCAAGGAGCAGTATCTCGTGCCGTATCTGATGTCGTCGCACCCCGGCTGTACGCTCGCCGAAGCTGTTGAATTGGCGGTGTTCGAAAAGCGGCATAATATCCGTCCCGAGCAGGTTCAGGATTTTTATCCGACCCCGGGAACTATTTCCACGGCAATGTTCCACACAGGTCTTGACCCGTACACAATGGAGCCCGTCTACGTTCCGAGAACGTCCGAGGAAAAGGCAATGCAGAGGGCGCTATTGCAGTACTTCAAGCTGCAGAACCGCGACCTCGTGGAAAAGGCGCTGCGAATTGCAAAGCGGACGGACCTGATAGGTCACGGCAAGGATTGTCTGATATCGCCGTCGGCTAGATCACAAAGCGGCAAGCCGCAGAACGTTAAGGGAAAAACAAGATCCAACAACAGGAGATATAAAAGATGAAGATTTTGGTTACGGGCGGCACGGTGTTCGCGAGCCGCTATACCGCGGAGTATTTCGCGGCGCGGGGAGACGAGGTGTACGTCCTCAACCGCGGCAATCGTCCGCAGAGCGAGGGGGTCACGCTTATCAAGGCGGACAGGCACGCGCTCGGCGATACGCTGAAGTCGTACAGCTTCGACGCGGTTATTGACGTTTGCGCGTACAATGAAACGGATATCCGCGACCTGCTGGACGGTCTCGGGGAGTTCGGGTGCTATATTATGGTAAGCTCTTCGGCGGTGTATCCGGAAACGTTACAACAGCCCTTCAACGAGGGGCAGACGGTTGGTGCGAATTCAATATGGGGCGATTATGGTACAAACAAGATAGCTGCCGAGATGGCGCTTTTGGAGAGTGTTTCAAATGCCTATATTATCCGTCCGCCGTATCTGTACGGAAAAATGAACAATTTGTACCGCGAGACGTTCGTGTTCGAGTGCGCGGAGAAAAATCTGCCGTTCTATATTCCCAAGGACGGAAAACTTCCGCTTCAATTTTTTGATATCGAGGATATTTGCCGATTTATGGAGATACTGCTTGACAAACGACCGGAACAGCGCGTTTTCAACATCGGCAACCCTGAGAGCGTGACGGTGAATGGTTGGATTAAGCGGTGCTACGGAATTCTGGGTAAACGCCCTGTGTTCGTGTATGTTGACGGTGCGATACCACAGCGAAGTTACTTCCCGTTTTACGATTACGGCTACATTCTCGATGTTTCGGCAATGATGGAGCTTATGCCCGAGGTCAAGCCGTTAGATGAGGGGCTTCGGCAGTCGTATGAGTGGTTCGAAGAGAACAGGGAATTGGTCGCGAGAAAGCCGCTGTTGGAGTTTATCGCGAATAATTTGTGATTGTGCAATGTGCATAAGTTTCAACAGTGAAATTCTATGCGGTGCAATTAAAAACACGTTTTTTCTCAATATGTATTGTAGTTGCGCGAAAAAAGGTGTATAATGTTTGGTGGTAAAAATGTGTAGAAAATGCGGCGTATCGGGTTGCAGCATTAAGGCTCGCAGCAAGACAATAAAGCCGCAGAAAGCAACGCACGGAGTGCGGGAGCGTAGAGCGGCTCGCCGAAATTGCGTAGCTTTTCAAATAAGGAGAAAAAATGATTAGAGAAGATTTAAGGAACATTGCGATAATAGCCCACGTCGACCACGGCAAGACAACACTAGTCGACGAAATGCTCAAGCAGGGCGGAGCGTTCCGCGAGAACCAAGCAGTCGCAGACCGCGTTATGGACAACAACGATCTGGAGCGCGAGCGCGGTATCACGATACTCGCAAAGAATACCTCGTGTATGTACAACGGCGTGAAGATAAATATCGTAGACACCCCCGGTCACGCAGATTTCTCGGGCGAGGTGGAGCGTATACTGAAGATGGTGAACGGTGTTCTGCTGTTGGTCGACAGCTTTGAGGGAACTATGCCGCAGACGCGTTTCGTGCTGCAAAAGGCGCTTGAGCTCGGTCACAAGATAATAGTCGTAGTGAACAAGACCGACCGACCCGACGCTCGCAATCACGAGGTAGTCGACGAAGTTCTGGAACTGCTGCTAGACCTTGACGCTACCGAGGAGCAGCTTGACAGCCCCGTTGTGTTCTGCTCGGGAAGGCTCGGCTGCTCGTCCTACGACCCTGACAATATGGGCACGGACTTCAAGCCGCTGTTCGACAAGATATTGGAGCATATTGACCCGCCGGAGGGCGACAACGAGGGCGACTTGCAGCTGCTCGTTTCGTCTATCGACTATAACGACTATGTGGGCAGGATCGCGGTCGGACGTATGGAGCGCGGCGTTATCAAGCAGAACCAAGAGGTCATGGTGTGCGACTACCACAACACGACAGCGCCGTTCAAGGCGAAGATAGTGTCGCTGTATCAGTTCGAGGGACTGAACAAGACCCCATGCGAGACTGCTTCCGTTGGCGACATCGTGTGCATTTCTGGTATTGAGGGCATTACTATTGGGCAGACGATAACCGCCGTTTCCAATCCCGAGCCGCTGCCGTTCGTGAAGATCTCAGAGCCGACGGTCGAGATGACGTTCTCCGTCAATTCATCGCCGTTCGCGGGTCGCGAAGGCAAGTTTGTAACGTCCCGACAGATACGCGAGCGCCTGATGAAGGAGACCTTAAAGGACGTCTCGCTGCGCGTCTCGGACAGCGAGACCACCGATGCCATGAATGTAGCGGGCCGCGGCGAAATGCACCTGTCGATACTTATCGAAACAATGCGCCGCGAGGGCTACGAACTGTCCGTTTCCACGCCGAGAGTGCTGTACAAGGAGATAGGCGGCGTTAAGTGCGAGCCCGTGGAGCGCCTTGTTATTGACGTTCCCGAGACGGCGGTCGGCGCGGTCATGGAGAAAATGGGTCAGCGCAAGGGCGAGATGATAGGTATGCACCCCGTAGGCACGCGCACGCGCCTCGAATATCTTATCCCATCGCGCGGACTGTTCGGTTACAGAAGCGAGTTTATGACCGACACAAAGGGCGAGGGCGTTATGAATGCGGTATTTGACAGCTACAAGCCGTATTTCGGAGATATCCCGCGCAGGACCGTGGGTTCGCTTGTCGCGTGGGAGACGGGCACGGCAGTCACCTACGGACTGTTCAACGCTCAGGAGCGCGGAACGCTGTTTATCGACGCGGGCGTTCCCGTGTATGAGGGAATGATAGTGGGCGTATCTCCCAAGGCTGGCGATATCGTTGTCAACGTCTGCAAGAAGAAGCACCTCACCAACACGCGCGCAAGCGGTTCGGACGACGCTCTCAAGCTTATTCCGTACAAGCAGATGAGCCTTGAGGAAAGCCTGGAGTTCATTCAAGATGACGAGCTTGTAGAGGTAACACCGAAGAATATCCGTATCAGAAAGACCATTCTGGAGCGTGATCTGCGGCTTAAGACTGAGGCTAAGCAGAAAAAGAACTGACGGAGGGCGATATGAACGGTATAAGTCTGCACGTTCCCGA
>CAJUMS010000070.1:0-3287 GCA_910587465.1 uncultured Oscillospiraceae bacterium | reverse complement strand
GAACTTTGGTATCGTCAAAAGCTGCTTGCCGACCCCAACACTATGAGCTACAACAAGGGGTATGGCAGCGAAAACGGTTGTATTGACTTCCCAGAGGAGAAGTGGCAGTCATGGTACAACTGTTGGATGGCGGGAACATCCGACAGATTTTATGCATATATCGTGCTTGACAGCGAGTTTATCGGCGAGGTGAATCTTTATAAAAGCAGCGGCAAAGGCTTTTATGAGGACTGTTACGATATGGGTATCGTGATAGAGAGCCGTTACCGCGGCAACGGTTACGCGGCAAAAGCGCTCGATTTGCTGCTTGAAACGGCTTTCAAGGAGCTTGGCGCGGCGAGCGTTCACAATGAATTTGAAAGCTGCCGCGACGCCGCCTTGCGTCTGCATTTAAACGCGGGTTTTTCCGTCGACAGCGAGGAAGGGCATATTATGCGGCTTTCTGTTACGGCGGCGCGATATCATCAAATTAAACATTAGTATCAACGCACAAGGCGCTTTTGTCAGTGTGCGTTTTAAACAGGGAGATGATCGGTTTGGCTAAGGATATGACAAAGGACATGACCAAGGGAGCGGTCGCGCCGATATTGCTGAAATTCTCACTTCCTCTGCTGGTGAGCGTTATCTTCCAGCAGATGTACAATATCGCCGACAGCATGATCGCGGGGCGTTGCATCAATAACGACGCGCTCTCGGCGGTAGGCGCGTCCTACCCGATAACCATGATATTCCTCGCGATAGGCACGGGAATGAACATTGGCTGTTCGGTGATGATCTCGACATTCTTCGGCGCCAAGGACTTCAGGCAGATGAAAACCGCCGTGTACACCTCGCTTATCTCAACGGGCGTGCTGGCGGTGATATTGACGGTCGTCGGATGTTTCACAAGCGGAATGTTTCTGAAAATTCTTGGCACGGACGCGAGTATTTTCGCCGACTCGCAGACTTACCTCAACATCTATGTTTTCGGGCTGATTTTCCTGTTCATTTACAACATCTGCACGGGAATATTCACCGCGCTCGGCGACAGCAACACGCCGCTGTACTTCCTTATAGGCTCGTCGCTTGGTAATATCGGAATGGACTTGCTGTTTGTGGTCGTGTTCAAAATGGGCGTTGCTGGTACCGCATGGGCGACTTTCCTGTGTCAGGGCGTATGCTCTGTGCTGGCGTTTATCGTGCTGATACGCCGTATTTCACGTGTTAAGAGCGAGAAATACCGACTGTTCGAGTGGCGCATGCTCGGGAAGATCGCCACGCTGTCTGTTCCCAGTATTTTACAGCAAAGCTTTGTTTCGGTAGGTCAGCTGTTCATTCAGAGCCTCGTTAACGATTGCGGCACGGACGTTGTCGCGGGTTACGCTTCGGCAATAAAGCTGAACACATTTGCCGTAACCAGCTTCTCTACGGTCGGGAACTCGGTGTCAAGCTTTACCGCCCAGAATATCGGCGGCAGGGAGTTCGGCAGGGTAAGGAAGGGCTTCCGCGTGGGTGCGGTCGCCGCTGTCGTTATCGCGGCGGTGTTCGCGGTGTGTTATGTGGTGTTCTCGAAGAACCTTATATACTTGTTCATGGACAGCACCAACGCCGACACGTCGGCAGCCGCTTCGGCGGGTCGGGAGTTCTTGATGACCGTCGCTCCGTTCTACCTCGCTGTGACGGTCAAGCTTGTCGCGGATGGTGTTCTGCGCGGCGGCAGACGAATGTCGGCATTTATGGTAACGACTTTCAGCGACCTGATACTGCGCGTGGCGTTCGCGTTTTTCCTGAAGCCAATGTTTGGCGCTAAGGGGATATGGCTGTCGTGGCCCGTAGGCTGGACTGCCGCGGCGGTCATCTCTATGGTGATGTATTTTGTTTACATAAGAAAGCTTTGTCCGAAGAATACGGAGGTTACTAAGTGAGCCGAAGCTACAAGAAATTCATTGTCTGCAAGGACGATAACAGCAAATTCGGCAAGCGCCTTGCCAATAAAACGGTGCGCCGAAATGAAAATGTTCCCGATGGCGCAAAATTTAAGCGGTACTTTTGCAGCTGGAACATCTGCGATTACCACAGTAAGGAAAAGTTTTACACTGCTGAACAATTCCGCCGCAGGTGGTTCGATATCTCGTACATCGAATTGAATTGGCTGCACAGACGCTTCCGTTCTTGGAAAGAGGCATATCGGCACTGGCTGCGGTGGTATAGAATGAAGTAGCATGCGGTGGTTGTAAGCTTAGAGCAACACTGCTCGGCTGGGGCGCGTGAAGCGCGACCGGTGCGAGTTTTTGCCTTTTAGATAGGAGTAAAATGACCGAAATAACCATACAAAAAAACGATGCGGGGCAGCGTGCCGACCGTTTTCTCGCCAAGGCGTATCCGAATTTGAAAAGTCAGCTGGTGTGCAAGCTTATGCGGAAGAAGCGCATCAAGCTGAACGGAGCAAAGGTTGAACCGAATGCTATACTCAAAGAGGGCGACGTGTTCCGCTTTTATCTGAGCGAGGAACTGCTGTCAAAGGAAACTAGACGGGAGACGGCGGACTTCCGTGATATTTCCGCGGAAATAAACGTTGTTTACGAGGACGAGAATATTATGTTGGTTGACAAGCCCGCGGGACTGGTAGTTCACGAGGACAACGACAACACCGCCGACACGCTGATAAACCGCATATTGAGCTGTCTGTACCGCAATGGCGAGTTCAATCCCGAGTGCGAGAACAGCTTTACACCCGCGCTTGTTAACCGTATCGACCGCAACACGAGCGGTATCGTTATCGCCGCCAAGAACGCTGAGAGCCTGCGCGTACTCAATCAAAAGGTGCGCGACAGGGAAATAAAAAAGCTGTACCTGTGCGCGGTTTCCGGCAAGCCGGAGCCGTCCTCGGCAACGCTCACGGCGTATCTGAAAAAGCTTGCTGAGGAGAACAGGGTACTCATCTCGGACAAGCCGCGCCCCGACTATCTTACGATAAAGACAAAATATTGGGTTTTGGAGAGCAGGGGGGGGTTGTCGCTCGTCGAGGTCGATCTGCTAACTGGGCGGACACATCAGATACGCGCACATTTCGCGCATATCGGACACCCATTGCTTGGAGACGGCAAGTACGGCGAAAATGCCATCAACAAGCGCTACGGAGCGAAATTTCAGGCGTTGTGCTCATACAAGCTGAAGTTCGAGTTCACCACAGACGCCGGGAGATTGGAGTACCTCAACGGTCGGGATTTCACCGTTGGGAATACAAACGGTCTGTGGTTCAGGTATCTGTTCAAATGATACGTGAGCTTGAAAAACGCGACCATAAC
>CAJUMS010000069.1 GCA_910587465.1 uncultured Oscillospiraceae bacterium | reverse complement strand
ACCACCGAGATCTACACTCTTTCCCTACACGACGCTCTTCCGATCTAGGACTTGGGAGCGGCGGCGCTTTCAAAGGAGATATGTCCCGAGCTGCCCCGTCATGCGTCAACGCAGATGACCTTGAACAGCGTAAGCGGCATTAAGGCGGCGGAAAAGCTGGGGTATACGCGCGTGGTCATAGGCAGGGAGCTTTCAAAGGACGAGATAGACGAGATAGCGGAGAATACCCGACTGCAGCTTGAAGTGTTCGTTCACGGCGCGCTTTGCGTGAGCGTGAGCGGTCAATGTTATATGAGCAGTCTATTTGGCGGCAGGAGCGGCAACCGAGGGCTTTGCGCTCAGCCGTGCCGTCTGGATTTTTCCGTCGACGGCAGACATAATATAATGTCGCTTAAGGACGGCTCTATCGTGGGGCGTTTGCCCGAGCTGCCGCGTATCACGTCGTTCAAGATAGAGGGCAGAATGAAGCGCCCCGAGTACGTAGCGTGCGCGGTGGACGCGTGTCGAAGGTCGCTTGACGGCGAGGCATACGACGCGGAGCGCCTTGCGGGCATCTTCTCGCGCGGAGGGCTTACCGAGGGCTACTTCGACGGCACTATGAGCGGTATGCAGGGAATTCGAGGCAAGGACGACGTGGAGAACTCTGCGGCAGCGCTGAAAGGTATCAAGGAATTGTACAAAGCCGAATATCCGCGCTATGAGCTGAATATAAAAGTTAAGATAAAGCGCGGCGAGCCTATTTGCGCGAGCGGCACTTACAGCGGAAGAAACAATATTGGAGGTATAATTTTCGCTCACATGGACATATTCCCCGAGGAGGCTAAGGGTGCTCCGCTCACCGCCGAGGCGGTCTGCGAGCGTATGAGCAAGCTTGGAGGAACACCGTACTACGCGGGAGAGATAACCGCGGAGGTCGACGACGGACTGTACGTCTCGGCGGCGGTGCTGAACGATCTGCGGCGCAGCCTCTGCTTGATGAAGGGGGATTCCACTCACGAGTACAAGCTCCCTAAACGCGATATCCGCGCAATGATTCCGAGAAAGGCGGAGCCGAGGAAAGGCGAAATTCGTTACCGCGCCGAGGTACATACCGCAAAACAGCTTAAACAGGCTCTGTCACTTGATTTCGACATTATTTACGCGCCTATGGGTTTGCTTGACGAGAATACCCCCGACAAGCGGAGGATAGCCGTGATACCGCCGCTTATCCTCTCCGACTGCGAGGAGGAGACCGCGGCGCGGCTTGTTGAACTGCGCGATATGGGGTTTAACAAGGGCTTGGCGCATACGCTCGGTCATGCTGAGCTGTTGAAAAAATGCGAGTTCAACATACTTGGCGGCTACCGTATGAACGTGCTGAACTCGCTTGCGGCTAAGGCTTGCTCGGACTATGGTTTCTGGGATATCACGCTGTCGTTCGAGGGGACGGCGGCGGTGCTCGCAGAGATAAATTCGCCGCGTCCCGTCGGTATCGTCGCTTACGGAAGACTGCCGCTTATGCTCGCGAGACGCTGTCCTATAATGGACGGTAAGCCGTGCGGACGGAAAACGCCGTTCGGAGCGGGGGAGAGCTGTAACCGATGTATCAAGGACAGGCAGGGAAACGATATCCCCGTGCTGTGCGGAGGAAACTGCGTGGAGCTTTTAAATCCCGATACGCTGATACTCAGCGACAAGCAGAATATTTTGAAGCAATTCGATTTCGCCGTGCTGAAATTCACGGTCGAGGACGATATCAAGCCGATATATGATATGTACAGAAATAACGGAAAGCCCGAGGGCAGACTGACGCGCGGACTGTATTTCAGGGGCGCGGAATAATAATGGGAGGCATTTATGAGCGCTAATACCGAACTATTCAACGCTAAGGCGGAGTTGTTGTTTGAAAAGTTGAACGGGGCGGACTATGAGGAGTTCGCGAAGCTGTGCGGACGGTATGCCGCGTTTATCTCCGTGAGCGATATCCACGAGCAGGCGTATGTGTTCAGAGCCTCTGGAGTTTCCGTCCGCGAGGCTTGGGATAAGGCGAGAGCCGCCGCGGAGGAGTTTATCGCCGCGGAGGACTTCAGCCCGATGTGGGTCAAGGGCGACGTCACCGTAAAGGGCGAACGCGCGGCGCTTGCGGACGTCATAAAGTGCATTTCCAAGGGCTACCGTTTCTTTTTCCGCCGCGGTATAGCGTTCGAGGACAGTCTTGATACGGCGTTTATCGAGGCGGAGCTCAACTTGAATTCACTGATATCATATAAGAAAAAGACTATTGAGCTTACTATGTTGAACAAGTACCTCGCCAACTGCGAGCTGAAAACGCTTACACAGCTACCCGAGAACGTTATTTTATTTGATTGCAGCAGCGCATTTTGTGATGAGAAGAGCGAGGTATACGAGCTGTATTCCGAGGGGAACAGCTGCGGACGGCGTGTCTTGAAGCGCTTTGACAAGGATACGGCTATGAGGGTCATTTCGACCTCCGCGGAGTATCTGTCTATGCAGATAGGTCTTGACGGGAAGTTCGACTACGGCGTTTATCCCGCACTCGGAAAGCCGATAGCGGGGTACAATATGCTCCGCCACGCGACCTCAATATGGAGCCTGCTGTGCGCGTACCGTCTCACGGGCGACAAGTTCCTGTTGTGTCAGGCGGAGAGCGCTATCGGCTATATGGTCAATAATACCGTTTACAAATATCCGCATAAGGACGAAAAGGAAAACGTCGTATATCTCGTTGACAAAACGCGGAACGAGGTCAAGATTGGCGGCAATGCTGTGGCGGTCATCGTCCTAACCGAATATATGAGCATAACCGGCACAGACAAGTATAAAAAGCTTGCGATAGAGCTCGGTAACGGTATTCTGGAGCTGTTCGACGAGCGCGACGGGAGCTTTTTCCATGTGCTGAAATATCCGTCGCTTGCGCCGCGTGATAAGTTCAGGACTGTCTACTACGACGGCGAGACGGTATTCGCGCTGTGCAGACTGTTTGGACTGACCACTCAGCGCCGCTTTCTTGAGACCGCTGCTGCTGCAGCAGATCGTTTTATTGTTAACGATTACACCCAATACACTGATCATTGGATAGCGTATTCCATGAACGAGCTTACCAAGTACCTACCCAAGGAGAAGTATCTTAAGTTCGCTTTGAAGAACGTACAGAACAACCTGGAGAAAATTTACAAGCAGCCTACCACCTATCATACCTATCTTGAACTGCTGTGCGTCGCGTTCGAGACGTATTCGCGCATAGAGGAGCGCGGTCTGCAATGCGGTTACGAGGTTGACGGAAAAGAACTCGCGAAAACAATCTTCCACCGTGCGGACTATATGTTGAACGGCTACGGCTATCCCGAGTACGTGATGCATTTCGCAAAGCCGTCCGAGATGCTGGGCTCGTTTTTTATCAGGCACGACGATTACAGAACGCGTATCGACGACGTTCAGCATTTTTGCAGTGCCTACTATTCGCTTTACCGCAACTATGAAAAGCTGGATACTTTGAGAGAATAAACGCTCGGACTGTCGATAAGCCCTCGCACCGAGCCGCTTTAAAGCAGCGCCTAGGTGCGAGGTTTTTTCGACGATCTGAGTTGAAAGGAGAGTTTTTTATGCCGGACATATTAAGCGCACCCGAAAATTTCAGAGTTACCCCAAAGGACGGCTCTGTGCTTTCGGAGTGGAACGCTGTTGCGGGAGCGGTCGGTTACAGACTGTTCTACTATACCGCGGACGAGCCTAAAAAGTGCATAAAAACGCGTTACGCGCAGGAGCCGAGAAAGACTATATTAGGCTTTGAGAACGGAAAAGAGTATCTGGTGCAGGTGTGCGCCGTGAGATATAACGGAAACGTCGAGGAAAAGGGAGCTATGACGGAAAAGCTGTCGTTCGTGCCGTTCAGCGACAAGCTCAAGGCGCAGTCGGTGCTGTGTCTGAAAAAGGGAGAAAAGGCTCAGTTGGTATGCGAACGCAGGGGAGAAACTCCGCACGTGAGCTATCAGTCCGAGAACAGCGATATCGTTTCCGTGAATTCTTCGGGTCAGGTGACGGCGAACGCTGCGGGAACGGCGTATATTAAGATAACCGCTGCGGACGGGCAGACGTTTCGCACAAAGGTCGCGGTGGAACGTTCGCTGAACTTTTCGGATACCAAGGCGGTAATTATGCTGGCGGGCGACATCATGTGCGCGGTCGGTCATCAGAAAGCCGCCGAAAAGCTGTCCTACGACTTCAACGGAACGTTCGGCGCGGTGAGGGATATTCTTAAAAGTGCCGATTACAGTGTCGGCGTGCTGGAGACCTCCTGCTTTGACGGCGCGCCGTTCGAGCACGAGCAGCTCCGTCTCGCGCACGGCTCTCCGAACTGCAACTCGCCGTCGACGTTCATTTCCGCTATCGCGAATGCGGGCTTTGACGGTCTTGTTACCGCGAACAATCACAATTGCGATACGGGAAAAGAGGGCTTGGAGGCGACCGTCGCCGAGATAAAAAAGAACGGTATGGCGAACCTCGGCGCGCTCGGGGACAATCCCGTTATAGTCGATGTAAAGGGCATAAGGGTGGGTATTATCGCCTGTTGTATGGTCTCAAATGGGCTGGAGAGCGATATGTCCGAGGACGAGCTGTCGTTCCTGAATATCATAGGAAAATACGATCGCGACTATTTTGTAGAGCTCGCCAACAGAGCCGCGGGAATGGGCGCGGAATATATCATAGCGTATCAGCACTGGGGCGGTATGAATGCGCTCAAGTTGAGAAAAGCTCAGCTTGACGAGGCAAAATTTATGGCGGAATCTGGTGCGAGCCTGATAGTCGGGTCTCATCCGCACGTCGTTCAGCAGTTCCGTTATATCAAGACCGCCGACGGGAGGAGCGTACCGTGCGCGTATTCGCTCGGCAACTTCGTGACATCCATGTCGGAGCTTCGAGAGAACCGCGACAGCGCACTGCTCCGCGTCGAGCTGTCGCGCGTCGACGGCAAGGTAAAAGCGAGCCTGTCGTATATCCCGTGCTACTGCGAGAACAGCGAGTGCGGAGTGTCGGTCGTTACGGCGTTTCCGCCGCACAGCGATGGCTGTCTGAACTCGTATTACCGCACCAAGGCGGCGCTCGGCAAGTCGATAAATCACTTTGAATACAGACCGCTCGTGGCGCTTATGGGCTCGGCGGTGCTGGACGATATCTTCAAGGCGGGCAGGGGCTTCCGCACCGACAAAACGCCTATGTACCTGTCGCAGCTCGCGCTCGGCTCGGACAGTAGCTTTGCTCCGCCAGAGGGCGACGATGAAAAGCTGTCGCTTGAGATAAGCAAGGATATCTCGGGGTATATCGAAAGGACCGCGCCCGATTATGTAGCGGTCGACTTCTACACTGCGGCAGCGGTCTCAATACACAGGCTCGGGAACGCGCTTTCCGACGATCCGCGATACTTCACGAATATCAGGCGTTTCAGGAACTCGGACTTCTTCAAGGAGCACAAGGACGAGCTGGTGCGCGTGCGCCCGCCGTTCGGCGAGAGTATTTGGAAGCCGCTTGTAAAACGCTTTGCGGAAAAGCTGCTGAAAGCTATGCCGCACGACAGGATAATGCTGTTCCGCTTTAATATCAACGGCCGAAAGGCAAAGGACACGGAGCTGAGGATATCCGTGCCTCCCGAGCGGCAGAATAACTTGATATGCGCTATGGAGGATTACTTTATAAGCATCGTCAATCCGTGCGTTATCGACCTTTCCGATAAATACCTTACGCTGATAACCAAGGATGTTACGTTTGAAAACGATTACTATATCGACGCTTTCGGCGCGGCAAAGGAGATAGCCTCGAAAAAGGGAAGAAGCTACATCAGCGAGCCAGATACGCAGATATGGTTCAGCCGCGTGATGAAATATTACGATAATATGACCGCGAGAGCGTATCAGAGCTGGTTCCTTGATATGACGAACGCTGCGGATATCATAATCGCGCAGACTTCCAAGGAGTTCGCCGCGAGAAACAGCGAACGCCTTATCAGGCTGAAAAAGTCGGGAAAGACGGAGCTTACCTCGCTCAAGGACTTCTTCACGGGCGATTCGGGTGCGGATGAGGTTATCCGCGCCGCGGAGATTATAAACGCGCTCGACAAGGGCAATATCGACAAGCCTTATGAATTCTTTGCTCCCGCGTTTAACGGGCATTACAATATTTTAAAGAAGATGGTGAGACGGCTGTCGATAGAGATAGGCGCGGCGGTAAATCAGAGCAGCGCCGAGATAGTGTTTTTGCTGCGCGGAAAGGCTCAGCTAAAGCGCTACATCTCCACGCTGAACGAGATGACTATCGACATTTGGGGGAGCTGCGTCTCACGCGAGTCGATAAACCGATGCAAGGACGCTTTCGTCGGCAAGTATATATTCAAGCAGGCACAGATACTCGCGTATGAAGATCCGATAGATATTGAGTTCCCCGAGGGAGCGGAGGCGTTCTGCGGCAACTTCTGGCGCAAAAGGACTATGCAGGACGCGTTCAGCCGAAACGGCTTTGACGTGCTGGAGGAGTCTGATTCGCGCTGGATAATGGTGGATTTCTACGACCTTATCTGCACTATGGCGGAGTACAAGGGCGGACTGTTCGAGACCGATGACTTCATCTGCCGCACGGATTTTTATAAGGGTATTAAAAACGAGTGCTCTGACTGCTATCTGTTCAACAAGCGGGATATGAAGTACTGCTTCGAGAATATAACGCAGTTCGCCAACGACATCTTCGAAATGTACGGAGACAATATCATTCTGATAAAAACCGAGCCTAAGAGCAAGTTTATAACTACCGATTATTATCTCGACGACCTTAAGGACGACGGAATGCTCGAAATCAAGAAAAAATTCATTTCTCTGTGCGAGGAGCGTTTTGCGGGAGTGACGGGCTGTTATGTCATTGACATTTCCAAGCACTTCTACTCCTCCGACAGATTTCCGCTCGGCGGAGCGCATATAGTTCACTATGAAGATGAGTTCTACCGTCAGACTGCCGAGTATATCTCGGAGATACTGAAGGGTACGGACAAAAAGATATTCAGTACCGTTGACGACACTTATCTGCTGCTGAGAACACTTAAGCTCGACCGCGATAAGGATTAGTCACCGCTTTTCCGGAAAGGATAATCAAATATGAATTACAAACGATCCGGAAAAGCTCCGGATAAATTGAAGTTGCTTGCCGTGCTACTTATGCTGCCGATAGTGTTCGGCGGCTGTCAGCCGCAGGTGAGCAGCAGCGGAGAACCGCCGTCTTCGGTGACTGTTGAGCCTCCGCCGCCCGATATCTCCGACACTTTACAGACCTCGCAGGTTTCCGATGTGTCATCGGACGATACGCATGTTCCCGATACCTCCGAGTCATCGGTCGCTTCGGATAATTCGAGCGATACCGACAGCTCCGGAAATGTGAACAGTGAGGAAAGCAGCACATCGGCGGACACCTCCGAGCCTGTTTCGGAGACGTCCGAGACTACCGAAACCTCCGAGACCTCGGAGGAGAGCAGCTCGTCAAGCGAGCCGATAAGTACGTCGAGCTCCTCTGAGGAGCCGCCCGTATCAAGCTCGTCCTCGTCGAGCGTTGTCGAGCCCGACCCGCCGTCCGTTGTGGTCATTCCAGACGTTATTACTCCGACATCTCCGGGAACGCAGACGGCAATGGGACAGACGGGTGCCGTCGATTATTCAAACGCCTCACAAGGGTATGTTTCCGCACGGTATACGGGGAGCAGCGCAAAGGTCAAACTCCGTATTTCCGCGAACGGCGGGGAGTATAATCACGATGTTGACCCTAACGGCGCAACGGAGTATTATCCGCTTTCGTTCGGCAGCGGCTCGTATACGGTGACGTTGTTTGAGCAGATACCGAGCACGGGAAGATACGCGCAGGTCGCGCAGGCGAGCTTTGACGTGTCTCTTAACAGTGAGCTGTCGCCGTTCCTCTGTCCGAACAGGTACATTAACTACGGGCAGAGCTCGAACGCTGTGTACAAGGCTGCGGAGCTGTGTGCGGGCAAGACCTCGGCGATAGACAAAATAGCCGCGGTGTTTACGTGGGTATCTGAGAATATCTCCTACGACTACAACCTCGCGGCGACGGTCACAACGGGTTATGTTCCCGATCCGGACAGTACGCTGTCAAAACGGACGGGCATATGCTTTGACTACGCCTCGCTTATGGCGGCAATGCTGCGCTCGCAGTCCGTGCCGACAAGACTGGTTATCGGCAACGCTTCGCCCGATATCTATCACGCATGGAACGAGGTGTACACCGAGGAAACAGGCTGGATAACTCCCGAGCTTATGCTGAAAAACGCGGGCTACAATATCGTGGACGCGACGTTCTATTCAAGCTCGACGAACAAGACGCAGATAGCGGAGTACATCTCAAACGGCGCGAACTATGCCGTGATGTACTATTATTAAAAGAAGAGAAAGTGAAGATGCTTATGACACATAAACTGAATCCCGACGAGACCTCGTATTTCTGCGAGCAGCTTGCGCTTATGCTCAACGCTGGCATGCAGCTCAGCGATGGGCTGGAGATACTCTGCGAGGACTTGGACGACAAAAGGATAAGATCGGTCTGCGACTCGCTTCTGGACGACCTTAACAGAAACGAGACCTTGGCGCAGGCTATGAAGAGCAGCGGCGTGTTCCCCGATTACGCCGTGAAAATGGTGAAGATAGGCGAGATGACGGGTCGTCTCGAGAGCGTTCTCGTCGGGCTCGCCGAATATTACGAGGATCGCGCGGAGCTCAACCGCACGGTGCGCTCGGCGGTGCTTCACCCGCTTATGCTGCTGGTGATGATGACCGCGGTCATCGTGGTGCTGATAGTGGTTGTTATCCCGATGTTCGGCGAGATATTCTCGCAGTTTGACAGCACGGTCTCCGAGACCGTAAAGGATACGGTCGATCTTGCTTATGGAGTGGGCACGGCGCTGCTTATCGTACTGCTAGCGATAATCGTGATATCCGTCGCGGTGGCGCAGCTGTCGAGAATCCCATCGGTAAAGAGCGCACTGGCGAATTTTGTCGCGGTATTTCCGCCGACAAGGAGAATGTCGCGGAAGTTCGCTCTTTCGAAGATATCCGGTGCTATCAGCATGATGGTGACTTCGGGTATCGCTCCCGACGAGGCTCTTGAAAACGCGGCAATGCTTATTGACGACAAAACGCTGTCGCATAAGCTCCTCGACTGCCGCGAAAAGGTATTGGCGGGCGAGTATTTCGCGGACGTTATTTCGGTGGCGGGTATTTTTCCCGCGATGCACGCGCGTTCGCTGAAAATAGCGTACAACTCGGGTTCGTTCGACAAGGCTTGGAAAAAGCTCGCGGAGCGCTGTGGCGACGCAGCAATGGACGCGGCTTCGGGAATAGTGGCGTTTATCGAGCCCGCGATAGTGATAGTGCTGACTACGGTCATAGGCGCGATACTTATGACGGTAATGATACCGCTTATGAACATTATGTCCGTGCTCGGCTGACGGAGGGCAGAATATGAAACGATCATATATTCGGAGGGCGCTGACGTATATTATCCCGATGCTGCTGTTTGCCGTTATGCTGGCGTGGTTTCTCATAGCCGTGAACAACGCGGACAGCTCGACTAAGGAGCGCGAGCTTGCGGCGGTGAAGTCAACAATCGAGAACGGCGTTACAATGTGCTACGCTATTGAGGGCGCGTACCCCGAGAGCGTGGACTATCTCGCCGAAAACTACGGACTGATTTACGACAAGGACAAGTACATAGTCTATTACGACCGCTTTGCGGACAATATCCGTCCGACTGTCAGCGTTCTGGAAAGGCGGACTGCGGAATGAAAAAGTATCGGAACAAAACGTTAAGCGACACGGTGAGCACGATTGGCAGTATGCTGTTGTTTTTGATGTTCGCGGGGTGCCTGCTTATGATAATAGCCGTCGCGGCGGGAACATATAGCCGCATAAGCTCGAATTTTGACAAGACCTTCGGCTCGTCCGCGTCGCTGCGGTACATCTCCAACAAGCTCAAAAGCTGCGACAGCGCGGAGCTTGTCGGGCAGGGGAGCGGTATTGTGCTACGCTCGGACGGCATATTCGACGTTATCTACTTCGGCGATAACGGGCTGTACGAAAAGACGGTCATGTCCGATACGGATATCGGATTTTCGGGCGGCGACAGGATATTTGAGCTGAACGGAATGACGGTCTCCGATCTTGGAAACCTGTACAAGATAACCGTCGTGTTTAACGGCGGCGAAAATTCGACATTGATACGGAAAGGGTGAGCGCACTGAAAGCATTTGGCGGCGGCAAAAGACGTCCGATAAATCTGTTTTTTGCTGAGATAATAATCGCGCTGCTGTTTTTCAGCGTTTCGGGAGCGGTCATCATCAAGGTGTTCGCTACGGCGGATATGAAGTCGCAGCAGAGCGCGCGGCTCGAGAGGGTGATAATCCTTGCGCAGTCGATAGCGGAGGCGTATTCCGAGAGCGGAGACTTCAACATGGCCGCGGAGCTTGTTTTTGGTGACGATCTCGTTGTCGAGAAGCCCGCGGCAGCGGACAGCAATATCGGAGAGGCTACATTATCCATTGAAAACGGCAGTGTCTATTTGAGAGCGCATGAAAGTCGTGTTTTTACGGACGCTGGCGAGCTTTCAAATCTCACTGTGATATTCACCGCGAACGAGGATGAGATATATTCTCTGGAATGCTCGGCGTATATACGGAACAGAGGTGAGCCAGATGAATAAAAAGGACAGACTGAATACTTCCGGGCTTGGCGTCGGATACGTTTCGGTAATGATAATCTTTGCGGTGATATGTCTGACGATATTCGCGGTGCTGAGTTTTAGCGCGGCGAGCTCAAGCGACGGCTTTAACGAGCGCAGCGGAGACTATCTCAAACAATACTACGCCGCCGACAGCGCGGCAAAGTCAAAGCTCGCACAGCTTGACGAGATTGCGATGATCGCCGCGGAGACGGGATTTTTCGAGGATGAGTTTGAGTCTGCTGTTTCCGAACAGATTGATGGTGTTTCACTCAGCCGTATAGCGGGCGGCTTTTCGGTGATCTGGACTGAGAAGATAAACGACAGACAGGAGCTCTCCGTTGAGGTTGGTTTCACGAGCGATGGGGATTGTGAAATAATGCGTTGGCAGACCGGAACTATATCCGAGGATAGCTCGGACAGTCATCTTGGAGTATGGGACGGCAGCTTTTAGGAGGAAAATTATGGAATTACAGGAAATTCTGAAAACGGCGGTGGACAATTCCGCCTCAGATATATTCATAATCTCGGGCGCGGCGGTGAGCTATAAGGCTAAAGGAAAAGTGTTCAAAATTGACGACACGCCCATGCAGCCTGTGGAGACAAGGCGCTTGGTGAATGACATTTACAAGATGGCGGACTTCAACTTCGCCGAGGACGAAATGCCCGACAAGGAAATGGACTTTTCCGTTTCGGTGAAGGGAATGGGACGTTTCCGCGCGAATGTCTACAAGCAGCGCGGCTCGTTCGCGGCGGTGCTACGATATGTGCCATTCGTCCTGCCCGATGCGGAGACGCTGGGAATTCCCGAGGCGGTCATGAAGCTGTCAAAGGGGAAGAGCGGGATTGTGCTCGTTACCGGTCCGGCGGGAATAGGCAAATCGACCACGCTTTCGTGCATTATCGACAAGATCAACAATGAGCGTTCCGGGCATATAATTACAATAGAGGACCCTATAGAGTTCCTTCACAAGCACGGCAAGTGCATTATCAGCCAGCGCGAGATCAATATCGATACCGAGAGCTACATTGATGCTCTTCGTGCGGCGCTCCGCCAATCGCCCGACGTTATACTGCTCGGAGAGATGCGCGATTACGAGACGATAAGCGTTGCGATGACTGCGGCGGAGACGGGTCAGCTCGTGCTGTCTACGCTCCACACGCTCGGCGCGGCAAATACTATCGACCGTATTATCGACGTTTTCCCGATAAATCAGCAGCATCAGATACGTATTCAGCTCTCAATGGTGCTGAGCGCGGTAGTATCGCAGCAGCTGCTACCGACGGTGGACGGGCGGCTCGTTCCCGCGTTCGAAATAATGACGATGAACAGCGCAATACGCACGCTTATCCGCGATGAGAAAACGCACCAGATCGACACAATTCTGCAATCCGCGCCCGGAATGCAGACTATGGACAGCTGCATACTAAAGATGTACAAGGACGGAACGATCACTGCGGAAACGGCTGTAAACTTTGCATATAATCCCGAAATGATGCAAAAGCGTATCGGTTGAAAACTTTCTGCGTTTTCTACAAAATCTTTTTGAAGAATTTTTACAAAATGCTTGACATTACCGAAAAGGTGTGTTATAATAATGTTAGAATATGGGGTAGTGTATCTATATCTCTGCGTTGATGCATATCCCAACTCGATATACGGGGGTGACTATTTATGGCAGAGAATGACGGGAAAAAGAAAAGAAAGCCGAACAAGGGCAAGGTTGCCTTTATGTTCGCTTTCGCAGTCACCGTTTTGAGCTCTCGCGCCGCGTCGCTTGCTGCTTCGGCTACGACAGTTCCCAATGATGATTTTGACAATCAGACCACCGATAGCACACAAAAGGATATCGGTGCAAATCCGGCATATCAAAAAGTCGGTTCGAACGTTTTTGTCGCGACAGATCGTGCGCACACAGCTCATAATTTCACTAAGGAGCTGCATGACGTCCGCGATTACGCCGTTTACGGCAAAACGCTCAACACTTTCCATGTGGAAGGAAACGTAGCTGCCGATAGTGTCAATGTTCTCGACGTGTTTAACAGCAATGTTGCGCAGAAAGGGACAAACGGCAATGGAGTGTATACCTGCTATCTGGGTAATGTTCCCGATTCCACGACTATTAAGCTTGATATCTACGGTGATACTGAATATGAACTGGTTCTCGGTTTCGATTTTACTCCCGATACCTACGACAACGGGCACGGTCTGTGTTTCAAGGTTGGCGGCGTCGAGTACAGGATCGAGTGCGGCGGCAAGACCGATAAGGTAAAACTTCGCAAGGCTACCGAGGCTGATACATATTCCAATATCACCAATGTTCTGGATAATATTGCCGCAAAGGGGCAGGAGCTTATCAGCGATAAGAACTTCTCCAAGGACGAGGAGGGTTCTGCGCTCAGTGACGCACTGCTTGCTATTTCCTGCGGTGACGTAAAGCCCGGTCAGACTATGGTCATAAACATTAATGCGGATGACCTGACTGCCGATACCGAAAACCTTAACAGCTTGCTTGTAAATAATAACGGCGTGAAAGTTATTATTAACGTGGTTACGGACGAGAATACCAAGTCTGTCGATTTCGGCAATGTTACACACGAGGATTGGCTGCGTTCCGGCGCTAATGTTACCTTTAACTTCGGCACCTACACCGGAGATATTACTACTAATATGAACGCGGGCAATTTTATTGCTCCGTATGCTAGTTTCAGCAATGGCGGCGTACTCAGCGGATCTGTTGTTGCCAATACTGTAACTATGGGATCCGAGATACACCAGGTCACCAATGCCGACAGCGACGCTGACGATGTTGAGGAAAAGGACGAGGACGACGAGAATAAGGATGTTGAGGAAAATCCCGAGATACCCGATGACGGTGACGAAACCGAGGGTGACGCAGATACTGACAGCGATGCTGATGAAGGTGATGCGGACGCGGATACCGATACCGACACTGACAGCGATGCCGATGATGATGTCGATAACAATGGTGCTAACAGAGTTCCCGGCGGAGAAGAAGAGACTGATCCTACGCCCGAGCCCGATGAGCCCGGTGGTGAGGATGATACCGATTCTGATACGGGTGACGTAGAAGACGGCGATGCTGATAGTGATGACGATAAGGATCCCGAGGTACCGCCCGTTGTAGACAATGGCGGAGATGGCGACGGCGATGAGCCCGATGAGCCTACTCCCGATCCTGATCCTGAGCCTACTCCCGATCCAGATCCCGAGCCTACTCCCGATCCCGATCCTGAGCCTACTCCCGATCCTGATCCTGAGCCTACTCCTGATCCCGATCCTGAGCCTACTCCTGATCCCGATCCTG
>CAJUMS010000068.1 GCA_910587465.1 uncultured Oscillospiraceae bacterium | reverse complement strand
ACATATATTGAGATAATGCGGTTATAGGTGCGGGGCGGAATTTCCGACTTCGCGTTGGCAGTATTAAGCTATTTGCAGCATTATTCGCACGCAGTGAATTTCAGAAAGTGTCGAACGCAGCGTAGCGAAGTGAGACCGTTCTTGACTATACTGCGAGGGAACGGAGCAGGATAGTCAAGATTTTGAAATTCTTTATAAATTAAGGGGTGGAACTATGGCTGAAAAAGAGCAGTTATTGAGGATCGACGGATGGGTTGAGATAAGCTGTGAAAGCGACGGAAGGGTCGCAAATATGATACTCCATGCTCCACAGAACGGAGGAGCGGAGGTAAACTACGATCAAGTATGCGGAGAGATCGCGCGTCTGGGCATAACGACGAATATCGACGAGAGCAATATTAAGCGCGTCATCGCGGAGCGCCTGTATGACCTGCAGGTGTGCGTTGCCGTTGCCACACCGCCGAAAAAGGGAAAGAACGGGTATATCAGCTTCAGATTTGACAAGGATCATAAGCTCAAGCCGCGTCAGAACGAGTTCGGTATCGCCGATTACCGCGAGCTGAACGCTATCGTGCCTATCCATAAGAATGAGATAATTGCCGATATCGTGCAGCCCGAGGAGGGTGTGCCGGGAGTGGATATATTCGGCAAGGAGATACCCGCCGAGCCCGGAGACCAAGCAAAGGTCTCGCTCGGCAAGAATACGCTCGTCACGACGGACGGGTCTAAAGTAGTTGCGGCGTGCGACGGTCATATCGTTTTCGGCAACGGCTGTTTCCAGGTCGAGAGCGCGGTGACGATAAAGACCGATCTCGATATCTCGGTCGGCAATATCAGCTTTTTCGGCGATGTTCATATAAAGGGCAACGTCATGGAGGGTTTCTCGGTCAATGCGGGAAAGAACGTGAAGATTGACGGTTCGGTGTTCGGCGGCGAGATAACCGCAGGAGGCAATGTAACTATCGTAGGCGGCTGTATCAATTCAAAGCTGAGCTGTGACGGAAACGCCGACGTGGGCTTCTGCGAGAACGCGGAGATATTCGTCAAGGGCGACGTGGTATCAAAGCAGTTCGCGTTTTGCAACGTTTTCTGTTACGGCGGACTTACCGCGAAGGGTACTCACGGAGTTATCTCGGGCGGCAGGGTCACGTCTATGCACGACGTGAACGCGGGCATTATCGGCTCTGAGAAGTATACCGCTACCGAGGTATATATCGGCGACGGCTCGGTGCTGTACACAAGAAAGCGCGAGGCGGAGGCCGATCTCAAGGAGTCTGTACGTATATTTGACGCTGCGATAAAAAATCTCACGTTCCTTAAACAGCGGAAGATAGCGCAGGGCGGCGAGATGACCGAGGTTCAGCAGAGAGCGTACCGAACGGAAACGCAAAACAAGCTGTTCCACGCTATGCGCAAGAATGAATTGCAGGCGCTTATAGATCAGCTTGAAGAGGACATCAAGAACAAGGACACGCTGAGCGCCAAGGTGACGGGGATAATCTATCCCGGGGTGAAGTTCTGCGTTAACTTCCTGACGTTGGACATAACCGAAACTACGCCCAGGTCAAAGGTGACGATAATTGACGACAAGCTTATGACGGTACCGTTGTAGGAACTTCTTTCCATAAAAATTTACCCTGCAAACCAAGCATTTGTTCTATGAAAACAAGTTCATAAGATAGTACACAATTCTGAAAAATTCGCGGAGTATTGATAAAATGCGGCGGAATAAACGGCGCAAAAAGGCGGAATACCGCATAAACGTTCGTTTTATGCAGTTGATATGCCGTTGCATTTTCTTCATAAATAATATATAATTATAGTATTGGCAGTTGTTAAAATATAGGTTTTTCAATACCGCCGGAGGATAATATTTGATGAAGAATAACATTTTGATAATCGCGGGTGTGACGGTCGTCGCGCTCGGAGTTATAGTTGCAGTGATCTTAGCAAGCGTTCTTAACAGCGGTGACGAGTCGTCCGACATCAGTTCGGACGATTACAGCCACTCAATAATTATACCGCAGACCTCGGAGCCGTCGGATACCTCGGAGGACAGCGCATATTCCACCGACAGCACGGTCATCTCCGACCCGTCCAACAGTACTTCGGATAACAGCTCTGATACAAATTTCGGAAACGAGGCGCAGGGGATAGTCGCGACGGCGAATTCGCTTATCGGGGTGCCGTTTCTCGAGAACGGCAGCGATCCCGACGGATTTGACAACTCGGGATTTATATACTATGTTCTTCGTGAAAACGGTTACATCACCTGTCCGAGACAGACCGAAGCGCAGTCGCGTATGGGTTCGCGTCTTGATTACGACAGCATTAAAGAGGGCGATCTGGTGTTCTTCAGCAACGAGGACAGCGACGAGGCAAACTTCGGCGGCATCTACGTCGGCGACGGTAAAATGATAGCCTGCCTTATGCCCGGAACGCTGGTTCGTGAGGTCGACATCACCACCGATTATTACCGTACTAATTTCTTTGGTGGAGTAAGCTTGACATAATGAAATAACGCCGTCCTGTTATGGGCGGCGTTTGGTTTGTTAAACGTTTATACGGCGGTATTTTAGACTGCGTTCCCGAGACTCGGCTCAAGTTCGATCAGATCGGGATTACGTTTTATAGTGAGCAGACAGTTTTCACGAATGGACGAATCCTCGGCAAGTATTTCCGCGACAACCGGCTTAAGCCCGGGATTTGCCAGGAAGATAACAGGCTCGCGGGCGATAATTCCGGGGTCGTCTTTCAGAATATCGGCAACGAGCGATTTGTAGCTGTCCGAAGCAAGCGTTTCTTCATCGTTATTCAGAAGAGTATTCATATATAACGAGGGTCTCTGATTGATAACGCTGTGCTCCGCACGGATCGTTTCGGCAAGTATCCAGATCATAAACGTATTCGCGAGCACCAGCAGACCGAACAAGACCGCGAGAACCGTGAGAATTATTTTTTTGGTTTTTGACATGATAGCACCTCTCAATCACATTGTCGCTTTTTTAATCCAATAGCGGAAGTTGGTTTCCGTTGTGCTACTGCCTTCTTTATGGAAGACGATCTTACAAAGACAGTCTTTTTGACTTAATGTGCCTACAAAGAACTTGTGTGTTTGCACGAAAATATTGAATGACAGCGTCATTTCCGGTTCGTCTTGCCAATCGTATAATGAGCTTCCGTTTTCAAAATATTTTCAGTATTGAGTTTTATTCCTCTAATCCATATTATAGCAAAACGCCGTAAAAATGTCAATGCGCTTTGCGCAACCGGTAAATATCCTGCGCAAAATGCAAATAATTTGGTTGAATTGACAAATTCGGTCAAGCTGAATTATACAATATTACTGAAAAACACAAGAGGAATCAGCAATATTTTATTAAAGAAAATCTTCCGCCGATAGTTGAAAAATCCGAAAGAATATGATATAATACTTTATGTATAAATTCAATTACAGGTGATAAAGCCGAAAGGAATTTTATGAAAACCGTATTGACAGACAACAGCTTGTGCGCGTATACTCTGTTAGATGAGGCGTCGCCCGAGTATATTTACAAATATATCCAATCGCTTGCCGCCGCGGGTGTGAGGTATGTAGAGCTGGATTTCCGCACGCTTATGAAGCTGCGCGAGCTGCCGAGAGGGATAGGCTACATTTTCAGGCTCGTTGACCCTATGTTTCTGAGGTTGGCGGAGCTGTTCGATTTTGACTATATCCTTGTGACGTTCGCGGACGTGCGAAGCAAGATAAAGACATCGGTGCCGATTATGCTGGAGCTTCCCGTTATCGACAGATATTCGCGGAGGGTATTGCAATACTCCGAGCAGGCGATGGACGGGAAGGTCACGGCGGTGCGGATACGCGGAAGTCACCCGCTTATGACCAACGAGGAGGCCCGCGCGTATGTGAGCGGGCTCAAGAACGAGTTCCCCGTGCCGCTTGATTTCTGCCCGATGAACGACAACAGGACGGCGCTCGACAGCGCGATGAAGTTCACGGCGGCGGGCGCGGACAGCGTTACGCTCACAATGGGCTTGACCGAGCGATATTGCTCGCTTGAGGAGTATTTCTTTACGCTGATGTCGGTCTACGATACGCTGCCATCGGAGCTGAAAATAAGTCCGTTGTGCTCGGCGACGGTGTATCACCGCTATTTGTTCCGCAACAGGAACGGAGACGGGATAATGCATTATATGGATATTCTCGATCATGATATACATTTTCTGCAAAACGCCGACACGGGCGAGCGCGTCCGCATGAGAATGAGCTTAAAGGATACGGAGTATCTTCACAGGACGTTTGTTACAGCGCTTGAAAAAATGGCTCGCGACGAGGAAATTCCGGGAGATGTTTTTGAGGATCTTAACAACGCGATACGGCATTATGATACGGATTTTTACAATTCGGAGCTGTTTAATCGCAAGCGCAGAGGACTGTTGAATTAAAAGCGGCACAGGGTAAGCTGCGCAAGCGAGTGACTTTGCCGTAATAAAGTGAAGCGGAGTTTAGGAAAAGGCGCTAGGGCTAGTACAGACGCATAAGTGTCTGCATGGTGCGCAACTTGCTTTTTGGATAAGGGGTTAGTATGATAAAGTTGATTGTCAGTGACATGGACGGCACTTTACTTGACGATGAAAAACGGCTGCCGCCGGATTTTTTTGAGGTGCTCGATAAGCTTATCGGGCGGGACATTATATTCACCGTTGCGAGCGGACGTACATACAGCGCTCTCGATCATCTGTTTCCCGAGCCGTATCGGGATAAGGTGGCGTATATCTGCGATAACGGAGCGTGTACGGTGCTGAACGGCAAGCCCGTGAACGTCACGCCTCTTGACGGGGAGACGTACCGCGAGCTGCTGGAGGCGTGCAGGGATATCGGCGATCTGCGCGTTGTGGTGTGCGCTGAGAACGGTGTTTATCATATCAATTCGGGCGACAGGTTTTACAGTGAGGTCGGACGGTTCTACAAGATGCACAGCGCGGTCGATGACCTGTTCGCCGTCAACGAGATGATATATAAGGTCGCCGTATGCGACGAGACGGGTGCGATGACCCACGGAAAGCCCGCGCTTGACAGAATATTCGGTACGCGGCTGAACGTTCAGGTTTCGGGAGAGGTCTGGATGGACGTAATGGCGTCGGGAGTGAGCAAGGGCAGCGCGCTGAAGGCTTTACAGGAAAAGCTGGGGGCGTCAAGAGCGGAGACTATGGTCTTCGGCGACTACTTTAACGACGTGGAGATGCTGCGGCTTGCCGAACAGAGCTTCTGCATGGAGAACGGTCACGAGGACGTAAAGAAGATGTGCGCCCATATAGCGCCCGACAATAATCACGGCGGCGTTACGCAGTGTATCAGAAGGTTCGCGTTGGGTGAGGGTATCGGAGAGTATAGTGTATGAGTGGAATGAATATCGCGTTAATAGTTATATTGCTCGCGATGTCGGCGTTCTTTTCAGCGTCCGAAACGGCGATATCGAGCGTTAACAGGATCCGCCTCAAGAGTATGGCGGAGAACGGCTCGCGGGGCGCGGCAAGGGCGCTCGGCATACTGAAAAAGTACGACAAGGCGTTGACAACCATACTTATCGGCAACAATATCGTGAATATCGCCATGTCGTCTATTGCGACCATTATGGCGATAGCGATAGTCGGTGAGCAGTACGGCTCGCTTGTATCGACGATCGCGACTACGGTCGTGGTGCTGGTATTCGGCGAGGTAATGCCGAAGGCGATCGCGAAGGATCACGCGGAGGGTGTTTGTATAGGCGTTTCTGCGGTGATATCGTTCCTGACGCTTATTTTCACGCCGTTTTCGGCGTTCTTTATCCTGCTGAAAAAGGGCGTAGCGAAGCTGTTCAATACTAAGCAGTCGGTGAGCGTGACCGAAGAGGAGCTTATGGCGATCATCGACGAGATCGAGGACGAGGGCGTTCTTGAGCAGCAGGAGAGCAATCTCGTGCGGAGCGCATTGATGTTCGACGAGATAACGGTCGACGAGATAATCACGCCGAGAGTGCGCATTGTCGCGGTCGACGTGACGGACAGCGCCGAGAAGGTGCGAGAGAAGTTTTTCCGCGAGGAATATTCGCGTATGCCCGTAATCGATAAAACCCTTGATAATATCATCGGCATCATCAACGAAAAGGACTTTATGAAGGGCTACGAGGAAAAGGGCTCTGAGCTTACGATCCGCGAGCTGATACAGGAAACGGTGTATCTGCCCAGCATGGTCAAAATTTCCGAGGTCCTGCGGACTATGCAGAAGAAAAAGTGCCATATGAGCGTGGTGCTCGATCAGCATGGCGGAACGCTCGGCATAGTCACAATGGAGGATCTGCTCGAGGAGCTTGTCGGCGAGATATGGGACGAAAGCGACGAGGTGAAAAGTCCCGTAACCGCGCTCTCCGATCGGGCTTTCTCGGTATACGGCGATGTGTCGCTGAACAGCCTGCGGCGTTATCTCTCGGGCCGCGATATCGAGGTGGATATCGACAGCGAGGCACATACCGTCGCGGGGTGGGTGATCGAGCTGTTCGGCAGTATTCCGAAGAGCGGCGGCGTTTCCGAGACGGAGGAACTCACGGTGACGGTGCTCGAGGCAGAGGAACTGCGAGTAAACAAGGTTAAGCTTGAGCTGAAGGAAAAGCTTGACGAGGACGGATAAATGCAGGGCTTTTATATTTTGATAATAGTGCTGTCGGGAGCGTATCTTGCGGCGCAGCTTATCGCGTGGCTGTTTTACGGGAAGGTGTTCTTTCCCGACGCGGGGGAACTGTTTGCGGATAAGAATGACAAAAACCTTTGGCAGACGGTGTTCCCGAAGAATATGCTCAGGCTGATAATCGTGATATTTGCAGCGTCGATAGCGGGTCTGCTTATGGACGCGGCGGGTATGGAGGGCTGGATATCTCTGCCGCTCGGCGCTGTGGCGGGCATTACCGTGAACTTTATAATAAGTATGGTGTTCGCACCGCTGTACGATAAGGTTCACAAAAGCGGTGAGCCTAAAGATGAGGAGCTTGAGGGACTGGACGGAAAGGTCGTCGAGTATATCGACAAGGACAATTTCGGCGTTATCACGGTAAGGCACGGCTCGAAGAGCTATCTTATGCGGGCAGTTTCGGCGAACGGGCGGAGACTGGTCAAGGGCACGGCGGTGGTCGTGATCTACGCGCAGGACGGGTGCTGCTTTGTGGAGAGTGCGGAAAGGCTGTATGATGTGCTTTTTGAGGACGACTAGGCTTCGGTTTCGCCGAAGCACTCTGCGTTTTTGGCTAAAAATGCCCTAATGGCATTTTGAGTTTGCTTCGCAAAATACGCCAAAAGCCGCGGGTGGCTCGTCTTGTTAGCGTAGCATATAATTAGGTCAACACAGCGGGCGGCGGGCAAAAAGACCTTTGGCGGCAAACAGGTGCAGTGAATTTCAAAAAGAGTTTTGATATAAAAATGCATTTTTTAAAAAAAGCACTTGACAAACCGGAAATAGTGTGATATAATGATATTACCTCGAATGGGGTCTATTTTTTTGTGCGTTTTTTAAACGCGCGGAATATCAAATGTTCCCGTTAAATCGCAATTCCGCGTCGAGGGAGGCAATAATGCCCGCAAAGGGCGAGAAAATAGGAGGTGCCGAAAGTGAGAGTAAAAATTACATTGGCGTGTACAGAGTGCAAGCAGCGCAATTACAACACCATGAAGAACAAGAAGAACGATCCCGACAGACTTGAAATGAACAAGTACTGCAGATTCTGCAAAAAGCACACTACTCACAAGGAAACCAAGTAACAGGGAGGAGCAAGGATGGCTAAAGATTTAGAGCTTGAAAAAAACTCTCCCGATGATTCTTCCGATAAGGCTAAAAAGTCCAAGGATGACAAGAGCTCCAAGGACAAGAAAAAGCAGGGTAAGAAGAAAAAAGGTTTTGTGAAGTATTTCAAGGACGCAAGATCCGAGTTCAAGAAGGTCGTATGGCCCACTCCGAAGGAGACTACCCATAACACTATCGTCGTACTGGTAATGTGTGCGCTGGCGGCCGTTCTCATATTCGGAATTGATTCGCTTTTCGGATTGCTTAACGGACTGCTGTTCCATTGATTTGGAGGGAAATATGGCTGACTCAGAAGCAAAATGGTATATTCTTCACACCTATTCGGGATATGAGAATAAGGTCGCTGCGGATATTACCAAGCTCGTTGAAAACAGAAACTTACAGCACCTGATTGAGGACGTTACTATCCCGACCGTGACGAAGACCGTTGAAAAGGAAAACGGCGACGTTAAGGAGGTCGAGGAGAAAATTTACCCCGGCTATGTGTTCGTGAAGATGGTTGAGACAAACGAGTCGTGGTACATCTGCCGCAATACCAGAGGCGTTACGGGATTTGTGGGTCCCGAGGGCAAGCCTACGCCGTTGAGCGAAAACGAAGTGAGAGCCCTTGAGCAGGGCAGAAAAGAGACTGCGGTATCCTTTGAGGTCGGAGACAGAGTTACGATCCGTCAGGGCGTGCTTGAGGGCTTCGAGGGAGAGATCGCGGAGATCGACAATGATAAGAAGATGGCAGTCGTCAACGTGAACAATATGTTCGGCGAGGTAACTCCCACAACGCTTGAGATCGCCGCTATCAAGAAGATCTGACATTGCGCGTGAAGGCGCAGATCGTTTAAATGTTTTTTATGGAGGATTTTTGTCATGGCACAGAAGGTTACAGGATTTATTAAATTGCAAATTCCTGCCGGCAAAGCAACGCCGGCACCGCCCGTAGGACCCGCGTTGGGTCAGCACGGCGTTAATATTATGTCCTTTACTAAGGAGTTCAACGAGCGCACCAAGGATAAGGCGGGTCTTATTATCCCCGTTGTTATCACGGTTTACGCTGACAGAAGCTTTACGTTTATTACCAAAACTCCGCCCGCAAGCGTACTGATCAAGAAGGCTTGCAAGATCGAGCACGGTTCTGGTGTTCCCAACAAGACTAAGGTCGCAAAGATCACCAAGGCTCAGCTCAAGGAGATCGCCGAGACCAAAATGCCCGATTTGAACGCGGCTAACATCGATGCCGCTATCTCCATGATCGCGGGTACCTGCCGTTCCATGGGCGTAGAAGTTGTTGACTAATAATACAGTGGGAGGAATATTTCCGCTTGACCACAAGGAGGATATTTAATGAAACACGGAAAGAAGTATGTTGAGAGCGCAAAGCTCATTGATTCTGCTAAGGTTTATGAGTCCGGCGAAGCGCTGGATCTCGTTTGCAAGACCGCAAAGGCTAAGTTTGACGAGACCGTTGAGCTGCATATCCGCTTGGGTGTTGACTCCCGTCACGCGGATCAGCAGGTTCGCGGCGCGGTAGTATTGCCTAACGGTACGGGTAAGACCGTAAGAACGCTTGTATTCTGCAAGCCAGAGAAGGAAGCTGACGCTAAGGCTGCGGGTGCCGATTATGTTGCGGATAACGATACCGTTGCTAAGATCCAGGGCGGCTGGATGGACTTTGAGGTTGTTATTGCAACTCCCGATATGATGGGTGTTGTTGGTCGTCTCGGTAAGGTTCTCGGTCCGAGAGGTCTTATGCCTAACCCTAAGGCGGGTACTGTTACCCCCGATGTAGCTAAGGCTGTTCAGGAGGCTAAGGCAGGTAAGATTGAGTATCGTCTGGACAAGTCGAATATCATTCACTGTCCTATCGGCAAGGCTTCGTTCGGCTCCGGAAAGCTTGAGGAGAACTTCAACGCGCTTATGGAAGCGGTAGCTAAGGCTAAGCCCGCGGCTGCAAAGGGTCAGTATATCAAGAGTTGCACTGTTTCTTCCACTATGGGTCCCGGCGTTAAGGTAAACACGCTGAGATTCGGTGTGTAAGAGCCCGAGTTATCGAATATTTTTGACCGCCCGAGTTCTTTCGGGCGGTTTTCGTTATAAAGTATAGCATAAAAATGCGGAAAATTTACAAAAACCTCTTGATTTTTGTCGGCTGTTGTGGTATAATATACTATGATAGTTGACAAGGACCGGAGATAATTTCTCCGGTCTTTAGGTTTAATATATGGAATGAGGTGGAAGAATGGCGCTGGCTAAAGGCTTCGGTGCGGTTGAGGCGGCTGCCGAGAGGGCGGTGCGCCCGATAGTCGAGGAGCACGGCTACTCGCTGTGGGATGTGGTTTTCATTAAGGAGGGCGCTTGCTGGTATCTGCGAATACTTATCGACAAGCCGGAGGGCATTTCGATAGACGACTGCACCTCTATCGACGGCTTGATAAACGCCGAGATCGATAAGCAGGAATTCATAGACAAGGTGGATTACCTTGAGATAGGCTCGGCGGGTCTGGAACGCTCGGTAAGGCGTATCGAACAGCTCCCGTTGTCGATAGGAAGGCGGATCAAGCTGAAAACCTACAAGCTCGCCGAGGGATTGGACTCGAAAAACGTGAGAGGCGTTCTGGAGGACTTCGACGGCGATACGATAACGATAAAAGGAGATTTCGGTACGGTCAGGGTCGCCGTTCCTGATATCTCTGCAATAAATTACGACGATTTTGACGACTTTGATAAACTGATGGAGGGATAGGAAAATGGCTAAAAGAAAGACAGTAAAAGGGGAAGATTACGGCGATTTCTACGAAAACCTTGCCGCGCTCGCCGAGGAAAAGGGGATAGACAGCGAAATTCTTGCGGAGAAAATAAAGTACGCGATCGAGAAGAGCCTGAAGTCAAATCTTCGCTTCGACGACGAGGAAGAGGATTTTGTGCAGGTCGATATCGATATTGTGAATAAGAAGTTCGACGTTTCGATAATGAAAGAGGTTATCGAGGTCGTTGATACGTTGTACGAACCTGAGAAGGAGATTGTGCTCGAGGAGGCGCGCAAGATTGACCCGCGGCTCGACATTGGAGACAGAGTTCGCTGTCCGATTGACACCAAGGAGTTTAAGCGCATTGCCGCGAAGAATGCCAAGGACCTGATACGTCAGGGCTTTTCCAACGCCGAGAGACAGCACCTCAGTGAGATATGGGGCGAGTACGAGAACGAGGCGGTCTCCGCGACGGTCACGAGGATAGAGCCGAAAACGGGTCACGCTACCGTGGAGATCAACCGCAACGAGGTAATGCTCCCGAGAAGCGAGCAGATACCCGGAGAAATTCTCGAGGTCGGTCAGGTCGTCAAGGTGTACATTTCGGGCGTTTCCAAGGAATACAAGGAGGGCGACAAGAATCAGTATCTCAAGGTCTCCAGAACCGATAAGTGGCTTATCAAGCGCCTGTTCGAGCTGGAGTGCCCCGAGATATACGACGGCACGGTCGAGATAAAGGCGGTGAGCCGTGCGCCCGGAAGCCGCAGCAAGGTTGCCGTTATCAGCAACGACCCGAACGTCGACGCTGTCGGCGCGTGTATCGGTCCGCAGAAGAGCCGCATCAACGCGGTCACTAAGGAGATCAAGGGTGAAAAGGTGGACGTTGTGCTGTACAGCGACACTCCCGAGGAGTTCATCAAGCAGGCTCTGAAGCCCGCGGACGCTGTGAAGGTAGTCGTTACCAATCCTAATCCCGACAAGCGCGCTTGCAAGGTCGTAGTTCCCGACAATCAGCTCTCGCTGGCTATCGGCAACAAGGGTCAGAACGCGTGGCTCGCGGCTAAGCTCACGGGCTACAAGATCGACATCAAGGCGGAGAGCGCGGTAACTCCCGAGGACTTTATCGTAGCCCCGCTCGAGGTACAGCCCGATGAGCCTGTCGAGGAGACAGAAGAGATTGCGTCCGAGACCGTGAGCGAGACCGCGGAGTAAGGAGCGGTCATGCAGAATAATCGGGAAAAACGCATCCCGCTGCGAAAATGCGTGGGGTGCGGTGAAATGATCGGAAAAAAGGGTGCTGTCCGCGTCGTACGCGACAAGGACGGGAATATCTCCGTTGACCCGACGGGTAAAAAATCGGGAAGAGGCGCGTATATCTGCAACGACGTAAACTGTCTTGAGACTGCAAGAAAAGGCAGAAAGCTGGAGCGTTCGTTCAAGTGCCAAATTCCCGCTGAAATATACGATATCATTGCAAAGGAGCTGACCTCAGATAAATAATGCGTTATCCACGATCTGCCTTTGCAGACGCGCGGGAAAGCTCGTTATCGGGTTTGACGCGGTCGCGGGCGAGCTGAAAGCCAAGAGCTTCGGCGGAGTGATTTTAGCCGCCGACGTTTCCGCGAAAACGGAAAAGGAAATACGTTTCCATGCCGACGCGGAGGGCAAAGAGGTCGTAAAAGCCGAATTCGCCATGGACGACGTTCGTGACGCGATAGGCAAAAGAGCGGGAGTTCTGCTCGTGAACGACGAGGGACTGTTCGGCTCTATTAAAAAGCAAATTGATAAGACATAGAAGCATCTTTAAAAAACTTGTTTGAGCGAAAACGTGCGGAGCACGCCGTTTGCTGCACTTCACCCGTATTCACTTTTCAAAGCGTTTTTTAGAGCTGCCCAATTGATTTGATTTGGAGGAATTTTACATTGCCAAGTAAACAGATAAAATATAAACTTCAGGACGTTGCCAAGGATCTGGGTATCGATAAGTCGGAGCTGATAGAGCTTCTTGATAAGGCGTTCCCGACCGATACACAGAGGAAGGGTCAGAGCTCCCTTACCTCCGACGAGGTAGGCTATGTTCTCGAGAAGTACACAAGAAAAAACGAGGTCGACGACGTTATGAAGGCGTTCGTCACCACCAAGGACATCAAGACGGAAAAGCCCGCCGAGCCCGAGAAGAAGTCCGCGAAGAAAAAGCCCGCGGCTAAGAAAGCGGAGGAAACTCCCGAGGAGCAGCCCGCAAAGGCCGAAAAGCCCATTAAACCCGTAAAGTCTGCGGTCAAGGCAGAGCCAGCGGCTGAAGTCAAGCCCGAGCCCGCAAAGGTCGAGAAGACACCCGAGATCAAGGAAGAACCTAAGCCCGCGGTCAAGGCCGAGGTCAATCCCGAGCCTGTTAAGGCAGAGGTCAAGGCGGAGCCTGTCAAGGAAGAGATAAAACCCGGGCAGAAAAAACCGCAGGAGAATGATCGGATCAATCAGCCCAAGCAGAATAACCGTCCCGAAAGTCGGGATAACAAGGACAACCGTCCCAACCGCGACAATCGTGACAATAACCGCGACAACCGCGATAACAGGGATAACAGACCGCATAACAACCGCGACAGCAAGCCGCGCGATAACCGTGACAATAATCGTGACAATCGCGGTGACCGTCAGCGCGATTATCGTGACAATCGCCATAACAGCGCCAACGCGCCCAATCCTCAGCAGAAGCCCGCGGCAGCTAAGGCTGTCATAGATTCGAGCAAGATAAAGGTGAATACTCCGCCCATGCAAAAGCAGAAGGGTGAGACTGTTCAGCGCGGCGAGCAGGTACGAAAGACCGTCGACACGCGCGGCAGCTATGTCGAGCTCGATAAGTACAACGAGCGCTATGAGACCATTGCGCCCGCAGGCAAGATGAACAACGATAACTTCCGCTCCAAGCAGAAGATCAACCAGAAATCCCAACAGAAGGGAAAGCCTTACGGCAAGCAGCGCGAAACCGAGGCCCAGAAGCTCAAGCGTCTTGAGCTGGAGCGCGCGAGAAAGCAGCAGCTGAAAGTTCAGATACCCGACGAGATAGTTGTCGGGGAGCTTGCTACGCGCCTTAAGGTAACGGCGACCGAGGTCATTAAAAAGCTGTTCAACCTCGGTATAATGGCGAATATCAATGAGACCATTGACTTCGACACCGCGTCGATCGTTGCGGAGGAATTGGGCGCTAAGGTAGAAAAGGAAGTCATCATCACGATAGAGGAGCGCCTGTTCGAGGACGCGGAGGACGCGCCCGAGAGCTTAAAGCCGCGTTCGCCCGTCGTAGTCGTAATGGGTCACGTCGACCACGGCAAGACCTCCATACTCGACTATATCCGCAAAGCGAACGTACAGACCACCGAGGCGGGCGGTATCACGCAGCATATCGGTGCGTACCGCGTTAATCTGGGCGACCGCGACATTACGTTCCTGGATACTCCGGGACACGAGGCGTTCACGTCCATGAGAGCGCGCGGCGCTATGATAACCGATATTGCGATACTCGTCGTAGCGGCGGACGACGGCATCATGCCGCAGACTGTTGAGGCTATCAACCACGCAAAGGCGGCGGGAGTTCAGATAATCGTCGCTATGAATAAAATGGATAAAGAGGGCGCGAACCCCGAAAAGGTCAAGGAGGAGCTTACCAAGTACGACCTCGTCTGCGAAGACTGGGGCGGCAATATCATCTGCGTTCCCGTTTCGGCAAAGACGGGTATGGGCATGGATACGCTGCTTGAAATGGTTGGTTTGACAGCGGACATTATGGAGCTCAAGGCCAACCCCGACCGCCTTGCAAAGGGCGCTGTTATCGAGGCTCGTCTGGACAAGAACAGAGGTCCTATCGCAACGCTGCTCGTCCAGAACGGTACGCTGCACACGGGCGATATCCTCATTGCGGGCACGTCCGTCGGCAGAGTGCGCGTTATGCGTGACGACCGGGGCAAGACCGTCACCGAGGCGGGTCCGGCTGTTCCGATTGAGATAATGGGTCTGT
>CAJUMS010000067.1 GCA_910587465.1 uncultured Oscillospiraceae bacterium | reverse complement strand
CGCCATTCTCCAAAAGCTCTTTTTCCCGTCGCTCTTATCCGTACCGATACGAGACAGCAGTATCGCCGCAAGAACGATAAGACAGATATTAAACGGCAGCAGGAAAGCATAATCAAAGACCAGCCAATATACGGGCGGCTTCGGGCGAAACAAGCTTCCGGCTTGTAAAAAAGTAAGAAACCCCCAAGCATACACGGAAAAACAGATCATTACCGCAATAACCGCGGAACTGAGAATAAAAAGCAGTATTTTTTTAAGGGCTTTCATATCGTCTGCGCCTCCTTTTCGCCGCGGGAGCATTTAGTGCTGCTTTAATTATAACATATAATAAAACAAAAAGCAAGACAACGATAAAAAAATCCCTCCGTGACAAAACGCCTCAGAGGGATAATCGTTAATTCGACCGCGGAAAACCGCAGGACTTATTTTTACTTGAGAGCCTCCTCAACAGCGACAGCACAAGCAACGGTAGCGCCTACCATGGGGTTGTTTCCCATACCGATAAGACCCATCATCTCAACGTGCGCGGGAACGGAGGACGAACCCGCGAACTGCGCATCGGAGTGCATACGACCCATTGTATCGGTCATACCGTAGGAAGCGGGACCCGCCGCCATATTGTCGGGGTGGAGGGTACGTCCCGTACCGCCGCCCGAAGCAACGGAGAAGTACTTCTTGCCCTTGTCAACGCACTCTTTCTTGTAAGTGCCCGCAACGGGGTGCTGGAAACGTGTGGGGTTGGTGGAGTTACCGGTAATGGAAACGTCAACACCCTCTTTCCACATGATAGCAACGCCCTCGGTAACGTCGTTCGCGCCGTAGCAGTTTACCTTAGCGCGCAGACCCTCGGAGTAGCTCTTGCGGAATACTTCCTTTACCTCGCCGGTGTAGTAGTCCATCTCGGTCTCAACGTAGGTAAAGCCGTTGATACGGGCGATTATCTGAGCAGCGTCCTTGCCCAAACCGTTCAGGATAACGCGGAGCGGTTCCTTGCGGACCTTGTTTGCCTTTTCCGCGATACCGATAGCGCCCTCAGCGGCAGCGAAGCTCTCGTGACCCGCAAGGAAGCAGAAGCACTTGGTCTCCTCCTCAAGCAGCATCTTGCCGAGGTTGCCGTGACCCAGACCAACCTTGCGCTGATCCGCAACGGAGCCGGGAATACAGAATGCCTGCAAGCCCTCGCCGATAGCGGCAGCAGCGTCAGCGGCACGCGTGCAGCCCTTTTTGATCGCGATAGCGCAGCCAACGGTGTACGCCCACTTAGCGTTTTCAAAGCAGATAGGCTGAATGCCCTCTACAAGCTTGTAAATATCAAGACCCTTCTCCTTGCACACATCCGCGCATTCCTCAATGGAGTTGATACCGTATTCTTTGATAACAGCGAGAATTTGCTTTTCACGTCTGTCATAAGATTCAAATAAAGCCATTCTTATGTACCTCCTTACTGCTTTCTCGGATCGATGAACTTAACTGCGTCGTTTACGCGGCCGTACTGACCCTTCGCCTTTTCGAGCGCGGTGTTAGCGTCATCGCCATTCTTGATGAAGTCCATCATCTTGCCGAAGTTTACAAACTTGTAGCCGATGATCTCGTTATCCTCATTCAAAGCAAGATCGGTAACATAACCGTCCGTCATCTCAAGATAACGCGGACCCTTTGCGAGAGTACCGTACATAGTACCGATCTGCGAACGCAGACCCTTGCCCAGATCCTCAAGACCCGCGCCGACGGTCAGACCGTCCTCGGAGAACGCGGACTGCGAACGTCCGTAAACGATCTGGAGGAACAGCTCGCGCATAGCGGTGTTGATAGCGTCGCAAACGAGGTCGGTATTGAGCGCCTCGAGAATGGTCCTGCCGGGGAGAATTTCAGCCGCCATAGCCGCGGAGTGAGTCATACCCGAACAGCCCAGTGTCTCTACCAGAGCCTCCTGGATAACGCCCTCTTTAATGTTGAGCGAGAGCTTGCACGCACCCTGCTGAGGAGCGCACCAGCCCACACCGTGTGTAAATCCCGAAATATCCTTGATTTCCTTTGCCTTTACCCACTTCGCCTCTTCGGGGATGGGGGCACAGCCGTGAGCCACGCCTTGTGCTACGGGGCACATAGCGTCAACTTCATGAGAATAAGTCATACTTTTTTTCTCCTTTGTCGAAATTTAGCCGCAGATTTTGTGCAATTCGCCAAATCTGCTAACCATACATTTATATTATACAATATATTGTTAATATTTTCAAGAGGAAAAAGAAATTTTTTGTATATTTTTTAACAAAAGTGTGGGAGCGGTTTTGCACCGCTCCCGACACTTTATTTTACCTCAAATTCGGCTGCCACCGTTCTATTGCCGCTTATGCTGCCGACCCATATCCGATATTGTCCCGGGAGTAACGGCAGTTTAACGTGCTCCTTTAAATCGATGCAGACAGCCCCTTCGCTATGCTCCAACATTTCTCTGTTCGTACCGTCGCTGATCAATGATTCCGGGTCATAATATCTTTTGATCGCTTTCCACTCGTCATTGACTTTCTTCTGCAGTCGGAAATTGCCGTTTAAAGGAAACCGTTTATCACTGTCGTTTGTTATAAAAACGGTGATCGATTCGATATTTCCGTCATATTCTTCAAATTCGGTTACGGCTGCCACATTTTCAGACGGTCGGAGCTCGGCATGATCGTAATCGTCAAAATCGTCCTTCGGAGAGCAGCCCGTAAGCAGCAAAAGCACTGCGAACATAACCAATGTATACCTTATTTTAAACATTAACGTCCCCCTATTTAGCTGCGGAATTTGTGCTTTTTGCTCAATTAGATAGCCGTACATACACATTATACGTGTCTTTTTAATAAGTAAAAGGATTTTTTTATAAAAAAGTCGGGAACAGTTCTTGCCGCTCTCAACGTGTTATTTAATTGTGAATTCGGCATACATAACATATCTGCCATCTTCGCGATCTTCGCCATCCGGTCCTCCGTCCTTTACAAGGCGGTAACGCCCGGGCGAAAGCGGAAGATTATACATTTCCTCAAGGTCTATAGTTTCGGTGTAGGGTTTTAAAGAATTTACGCCAATTGCTATAGCATAGAAAAAATGTTGCTTTTCAAAAGCAACGCCTTTCCATTCCCCGCTGTCATCATCGAACCTATGAAGATCAAAAGAATGCCCAAACCAAAATGTCTTGTCACTACTGTTGGCGAGCGAATATGTGATCTCTTTCACGTCGCGCTCATACTCCGAGCATTCCATTTCGAGTTCCAGGAAATCGGCTGTATCGTATTCGCTGTCCTCAAGGGAATAATAGCTGTGAGACGGTTCACCGCAACCCGTTAAAAGCGTCATTGCAAGGGTTCCGCTATCCGCGCTTGTAGAATACAATTCGCTGCCGCTAAAACGTTCCGTTTCAAATTTATCGGCAAACGGATCATACTAAGCAGATAACCGATCCAATTCACGGATAGAATAGGTTTCAGAAGCCGGTGGAATGTATTGAACTTCACCTGTCGCACAATCCTTTCTATAAGAGCCAAAGCTGCCGGCGCCACCTTCCTCCTGTATTTGAGATTCAGAAAACTCCGTACTGTAAGCCGGGGTCGAGAGCATCGCAGCCGCCAACCCGACCAATAAAACACTCTTTACTTTCCTAAACAAATTCATCTTCATAAAAGACTCCTAACAAATTTTACGCCATTATTATCAAAGCTCTTTTAAAATAATAAATCCTCCTTATGATATAATCATATCATAAGGAGGTTTGAATGTCAATATCCGTTGCGCAACATGTAAATTTCCGCCTAAAACTATCCATTTAAACGAGCTGTAACCGCTCGGAATTTCCACAATTCACTTGAACTTCTGAATAATATTCATCAGCACGCCGACCCCGACCGCAAGCGCTACGCTGAGCACTATCGGGAACCAGACATTAGCGAGCGGCAGGTCGTTTGCCGCGTCGCCGAGGTTCATTCCGTAAAAGCTGAACACGATAGTCGGCATAGTGAGGATTATCGTAATGGTCGTCATTCGTTTCATTATTATGTTAAGGTTGTTTGAGATGATGCTCGCGAACGTGTCCATCGTGCCGTTCAAGATATTCGAGTAGATGTTGGTCATCTCGATCGCCTGCTTGACCTCAATAAGCACGTCATCAAGCAAATCCTGATCCTCCTCGTAGAGCTTGAGGTAACGTCCGCGCATAAGCTTCTCGAGCACCGCCTCGTTGGATTTCAGCGAGGTAGAAAAATAAACCAGCGACTTCTCCAGTCCCAGTAACTGAATAAGCCCCTTGTTCTTCATCGAAAGGTACATCTTTCCCTCAACGTAGTTGGACAGCTTGTCGATCTGTTTAAGATATTGCAGATACCGCGCTGCAATGCGCAGCAGTATCGTAAACACGAACCTCGTGCGAAGATTCGGCTGTATCCCCTTGACTATACCCTTTGACAGCTCGTCCAGCACGGCGTTTTCCTTAGCGCTTACCGTGATGACGTTCTTGTCGGTGATGATTATCGACATAGGCGTGGTGTAATATTGCAGCGTATTGTCGTGATCGTCGTCCTGCTGCTCCGCTACGGGGTAATCGACGACTATCAGCGTAATGCCGTCGTCGCTCTCAATACGCGAGGGCTCCTCCTCGTCAAGAGCGGCGCGGATATAATCGCGGTCGATACCCATATCGTCCTCAATATCGGATATCTCTGTCTCGGTCGGGTTTATCAGCGATATCCAGCAGCCCGCCTCGGCGTTCTCGATCTCGCGAATTTTTCCCTCAATGCTTCTGTAATAGTTTACCAATAAGGTCACTCCCCTGCTTTACGCAGAAAAGCCCACGCTATGAACGCACAAGCCCTCTGCGGTATTTATTCGACATCGGCAACTGCCCGGGTCTGCGTTCATAAAATTTCACCTCTTGTTTAAAAGTATTTATTTAGAAAAACACTTAATTTTACGCGGTTTCCCAAAAAGGCGGTAAAAACCGCCATTAAATTCCGCATTTTCTTAACTTTATAATTATACCACATTTTGCGGGAAATTTCAAGTATTTTCGCGAAAAAATCACTTGACCTTCCCGTTATTATATCTGAACATCGCGAAAGCCGCGCCGACTATAATAAAATAGCCGATAAAGCTCCACACGTCCGGCAGCTGACCCATTACAACAAACCCGAGAACAGCCGCGAAAATTATCTGCGAATAATCGTATATTGATACCTCCCGCGCGGGCGCGCAGGTATAGGCGGCGGTTATCGCAAACTGTCCGCCCGCGGCAGCCGCGCCGGCTCCAAGCAGGCACATCAGTTGCCCCAATGTCATCGGTGAGTACCCGAAAACGATAACAGGCAGCGTACACAGCGTTGAAAAAGCGCTGAAAAAGAACACGATATAATAACCCTTAGTTCCGCCGCCCGTGAGCTTTCTGATGAAGGTATACGCCAGTCCCGCGCACGCTCCGCCAAGAAATCCGGCGCAGGAAGGCAGCAGATTGACATTTTGAAAGCTTGGCTTAAGCACGAACATAGCACCGAAAAACGCGGTCATTATGCACGCTATCTGAAATTTATCGGGTCGCTCCTTAAGCAACACCGCCGAAAAGATAATCGCGAAAAACGGAGACATTTTATTGAGAAGCGACGCGTCCGCGACCGCCATCCTTGACAGCGCGTAAAAATTTCCGAACATCCCCAGCAAACCGAACAGCGACCGCAGAAGAATTCCCGTGCGCTCACCCTTCTTCGGCAATATATAGTGACGGTTCTTTATCATCGCCCCGCTTGCGATAAACATTGCGAAAAGGTTTCGGAAAAACGTTTTCTGCACGACGGGAATGTCTCCCGAAAGCGACACGAACATATTCATCAGCGCGAAGAAAAATGCCGACAGTATTATCAGCAAAATAGCTTTGCCGAGGCGTTTGTTGCATTCCATATCAACTCTCCAGCAGCTTTATCAGATACGGTATCGCCTGCTCGAAGTTCACGCCGTAGAACGGTCTGTCGGGGTCGGCGGCAGTGAACCGAGCTGCCTCGGCGGTAAACCCGACGGCAATCTCGAGCGCCTTTTCAAAGCCCTTGCCGCGGAGTATCGCGCTCAGCAGCACCGACGCAAAAATATCTCCCGTACCGCTGCAGAAAACATCCTGCCGCTCCCCGTACACCTCGCAGAAATCATTTCCGTCAAAGGCGGCGCAGCCTATATCGCCGCCGCGGAGTATCCCCGTGATGACGACGGTTTTTGCGCCCAGCTCCGACAGCTCCTTCAGCATATCGCGCAGTTCCACGCTGTCGGGATCGTCGCGGTAGGTTTTCCCGAGCAGCATATATGCCTCGGTAAGGTTAGGCGAGATAATATCCGCGTGAGCGCACAGCCCGCGCATTTTCTCGGCGTACCTCTCCGTTATCTGTGAGTACAGCCTGCCATAGTCGCCCATTACGGGGTCGATAAATACCAGAGTGCTCTCACTGCGGAATTCGCGGATAAACTTCTCGATAAGCGAAATCTGGGAAATGCCGGCTATATATCCAGTCGAGATAGCGTCAAACGATATTTTATGTGCGCTGAGTTGTCCGCATATCCGCGGGATATCCTCGGTCAGATCGTGCGAGTAGAAGCTCGGAAAGCCCGTATGATTGGACAGCACTGCGGTCGGTATGCCGCAGCACTCAATCCCCGACGCCGAGATGATAGGCAGCGCAACGGTAAGGCTGCACTTCCCGACGCAGGAAAAATCCTGTATAGTTGCAATTCTTTTCATTCTTTTATCCTCTATGTAAATTTCCGTAAAATTTAGCGTATTGCGCACTGTTATAATTATAAATCCAAATATCGTTTTTGTCAAGTATAACAAATTCCGCTTTACAACATCAAAAACCGCGGCACACACCGCGGCTTTTTACTATGCTGCATACGCGTGCATTTTCTTCAGAACGCCCGTTTTCGCGATGACCTGAATAAAGATCACCCCGAGCACCAGCCCGAACGCTCCCTGCACCGAACTTCTCACAACGCCGTCGAGCGCCGCGGGGAACGCGAAACCCATAAACAGCGTCTCATACAGGAAATACCCGCTGACCATAAAGACCTCCGCTGCGATACCGCTGACGAAAAAGCCCGCCAACCGATACTTAGGCAATTTCTTGATGAATACGCGCATTATCAGCGCCGCGAGCGACGACATTGCCCCCTTTATCAGTATAGTCCCCGGAACATACACCTCAAATCCAGATGTAGCGTCCGCAAGCGCCGAGCCGATAGCACTTGCAGCAAATCCGTACACGGGACCGAGAACCCACGATCCTATCAGTATAAAGCAGTCTCCGAGGTGCATATAACCTCCCGACGGACCGGGTATCTGAATTATACGGGTCGCCACACATATCAGCGCCGCGAACATCGCCGCAAAGCAAAGCCTTATCAGCTTTTCGTGAGCTGTCTGTTTTTCTTCGTTCATTTGTAATATCTCCTTTTTCATCTGTTGATAATTGTATTATAACAGATTTTGAAGATATCGCAATGCCCAATTCGATATTATTTGATAATACCAGATTTTTCTGTCTTGACGAAGTATCCGCTCTCGCGCCGCTTGAGCCGCCGCCATACGACAACATAGCAGATAATATGTACCAGCAGCGTTATTCCCCACGACATCGGATAAGAGAGATAAACGGTCCCCGGCGAGTGATATTCCGGTATCTGAAACACTGTCGATATCCAGAGTATACGCAGTCCGCACGCGCCGAGCAGCGACACTATCATCGGCATTATCGAGTAGCCCAGACCGCGCAGCATTCCCACCATAACGTCCATCATACCGCACAGCGCGTAGGTCGTCGCAATAACAGACAGACGCGCCATTCCGGCGTCAACAACTATCGAGCTGTTGGAGTATATGCCGAGCAGCGGGCGACCGAACAAAAACGCCGCCCACCCGAGGATTAGCCCTGTTGCCGTAACGCACAACAGTGAGCTTGCCATTATCTTGGGTATGCGCGGGTATTTTTTCGCGCCCATATGCTGCCCCGTGAATGAGATCGCCGCCTGATAGAACGTGTTCATAGCCATATAGATGAATCCCTCAATTGACGAGGCGGCGGAGTTTCCCGAAACGATAGCGTCGCTGCCGAAACTGTTTATCGATGACTGTATCACAACGTTGGACAGCGAAAATATCGTGCCCTGAAATCCCGCGGGAAGTCCGACTCTCATTACCGCGAACAGTATGCGCCTGCGTATTCTCAGCTTGCGGATATCGAGATGTATCTCCGTATTATCCTTTATAAGGCACATTACCGTAAGTCCCGCGGAAATACATTGCGAGATCACCGTCGCCAGCGCTACGCCCGCAACGTCCATTTTCAGCACGATAACGAACAGCAGATTAAGCAGTACGTTGATAACACCAGCCGCCGTCAGAAAGTACAGCGGACGCTTTGTATCGCCGACCGCGCGGAGTATCGCGCCGCCGAAGTTGTACACCATCATCGCGGGCATTCCGAGGAAGTAAATTCGCAGATATGTTACCGCGAGCGGCAACAGATTTTCGGTCGCGTCCATAAGTATCAGCATTTCCGGCGCGAGAATAAAGCCGACGATCGCCAGTACCATGCCGCATATCAGCGACAGCAGCATTGACGTATGTACGGTATCGTGCATATCCGAAGCGGAGTTCGCCCCGTGAGCGCGCGCCGCAACGACGTTCGCACCGACCGACAATCCCACAAACAAATTCGTGAACAGATTTATCAGCGAGGACGTAGACCCTACCGCGCCCATTGAATTATCACCGGCGAATTTTCCGACAACGATAACGTCCGCGGCATTGAATAGCAGCTGCAATACACCCGAAGCCATCAGCGGCAGTGAGAACATTAGCAGCTTTTTAAGCACAGAGCCGCTGCACATATCCATTTGGTATTGTTTAGACAAAATAAAGATACCCCTTTTTAACTATTCATTAAATTATTGTTTAGCGCAATAACGACGCTAAGATAAAATCCAATTTACTGTATTTTTTTAAAAACACATATATAATTATAGTATAATTATAGCACTTTCGGAGCAAACATTCAATCGGGATAAGTTGTAAAAAATAAACAAATCTTTACGCGTTTACCTCTGGAAAATTAAAAAATATTACCAAAATAGCCTTGACTAACTTAAAATTTCCGCAAATCCTCTTGACTTTTTTTGTAAAGTGAGGTATTATATTCTTGGTTAGCAAATCCTAACCGCATTTTTCAACACTTTGGTTAGATATACCTAACCAATACGGGAGGGGTAATTTATGATGCCGCTTACATTGGCGGATACGGGCGAGGAACGTATGATAAAAAAAATCGGCGGAAATCCCGAGACCAAAAAGTTTCTGGAGGGATTGGGGTTTGTAGTCGGCGGCTCGGTGAAGATCGTCAACGAGCTTGGCGGAAACGTTATCGTTAACGTCAAGGAAGCGCGCGTCGCCGTATCAAAGGAAATGGCGCAGAGAATTATGGTATAAAGAACGGGAGGAAAATCTATGGCAACATTACGCAGCGCTAAAATCGGCGAGACTGTCACGGTGAAGAAGCTGAACGGAGAGGGCGCGGTCAAGCGCAGAATCATGGACATGGGCATTACAAAGGGTACGGAAGTATATGTCCGCAAGGTCGCGCCGCTCGGAGACCCGATAGAGGTCACAGTGCGCGGCTATGAGCTGTCGCTCAGAAAGCAGGATGCGGAAATGGTCGAGATATGACCTTTTCGCAAAAATAATCGGTTTGTGTTAGGATTGACTAATATGGTTAGTTCAGATTAACAAGCATTGAAAGGAGAAATTCAAATGGAGATAAAAATAGCGCTTGCCGGCAACCCCAACGCGGGCAAGACTACGCTTTTCAACGCGCTTACAGGGTCAAATCAATTTGTCGGGAACTGGCCGGGCGTTACCGTGGAAAAGAAGGAGGGCAGGCTTAAGGGCAATAAGAACGTTACCATTACAGACTTGCCCGGAATTTACTCACTGTCGCCGTACACACTTGAAGAGGTAGTCGCGAGAAATTATCTTATCAACGAACGCCCGAACGCGATATTGAACATTATCGATGGCACAAATCTCGAACGCAATCTCTACCTGACAACACAGCTCGCAGAGCTTGGTATTCCCATGGTGGTCGCAATAAATATGATTGATGTCGTGAACAAGAACGGCGACAGAATAAACCTCGAACAGCTTTCGGCACGGCTCGGCTGCAGGGTCTGCGAGATATCGGCGCTTAAAGGCACGGGCATTTCCGAGGCGGCGAAAGCGGCGGTTGAGGCAGCGCAGTCCGCAAAGCCGGTCATTCCGCAACACAGCTTCCGCGGCAGCGTTGAACACGCGCTTGCGCATATCGAGGAGGCGTTTTTGCACGACAAGCCCGCCGAGCAGCAACGCTGGTTCGCGATAAAAATATTCGAGCGCGACGAAAAGGTTCTCAAAGCGCTGAATATCCCTGCCGATACAATGAGGCATATCGAGGAAGACATCAAGGCTTGCGAGACCGAAATGGACGACGACGCGGAAAGCATAATCACCAACGAGCGCTATATCTACATAGCCGAGGTCATCAAGGAGTGCTACAAGAAAAAGAACAAGGGCGCGGCTACCGTTTCCGATAAGATAGACCGCGTTGTTACCAACCGCTGGCTGGCGCTGCCGATATTCGCGCTGGTTATGGTCATCGTGTATTATGTTTCGGTAACGAGTGTTGGTACGCTGCTCACCGATTGGACTAACGACGGACTTTTTGGTGACGGCTGGCATCTGTTCGGTATCGGAACAAGCGGCTACGAAGCGGCACAGGACGATTTCGCAGCCGAGAACATATTCACCGAGGACTTTGCCGTGACGGTTCAACGTGCTGTCGACGCGAATGTTATCGGCGCTGAGGACATTATTGGCGCTATTGAGGACGGCTGCTTCGGCGACTTTGACGAAGCATACGGTTCTTACGGCGCGGAGTTGACCGAGCAGGGCTTCGATATCTCGGCTATGGTCGACGAGCCGCTCGAAGCTATCGGCGACGAGATAGACCCCGCAAACTACGGCATATGGGTTCCCGGTATCCCCGTGCTTATCGAAACGGGTCTGGACAGCATAAACTGCGTTGAATGGCTGAAGTCGCTTATTCTGGACGGTATCGTAGCGGGCGTGGGCGCGGTTCTGGGATTTGTTCCGCAGATGCTGGTGCTGTTTATCTTCTTGGCGTTTCTGGAGGCATGCGGATATATGGCGCGTATCGCGTTCGTTATGGACAGGATCTTCCGCCGCTTCGGACTGTCGGGAAAGAGCTTTATCCCCATGCTGATAGGTACGGGCTGCGGCGTTCCGGGAATCATGGCGTCGCGCACCATTGAGAACGAGCGCGACCGCCGTATGACTATCATGACAACAACATTTATCCCGTGCGGTGCAAAGCTGCCGATAATAGCGCTCATCACGGCGGCACTGTTCGGCGGGGCGTGGTGGGTAGCGCCCTCTGCGTACTTTATAGGTATCGCTGCTATAATCGTTTCGGGTATCATGCTGAAAAAGACGAAAATGTTCTCGGGCGACCCCGCGCCGTTTGTAATGGAGCTTCCCGCGTATCATCTGCCGACATTCGGCAACGTAATGCGCTCCATGTGGGAACGCGGCTGGTCGTTTATCAAGAAGGCGGGCACGATTATTTTGCTGTCCTCGATAATTATCTGGGCGGGCAGCTCGTTCGGCTGGGCTGGCGGCGGTTCATTCGGCTTCGGTACGGAGCTTGAGCTTGCGGATACTGTTCTTGGCAAGATCGGCGCGGCTATCTGCTGGATATTTGCACCGCTCGGCTTCGGCGAGCCTACCGCGGCGGTCGCTACGATAATGGGATTGGTAGCGAAAGAAGAGGTAGTCGGCGTATTCGGAGTGCTTGACTTTGTGGCTATGACCGCGCTTGCGGGTTATTCGTTGCTGGTGTTCAATCTGCTGTGCGCGCCCTGCTTCGCGGCTATCGGAGCTATCCGCCGAGAGATGAACAGCGCAAAGTGGACATGGTTCGCGATCGGCTATCAATGCGGATTTGCGTATGCGGTATCGCTGATTATCTATCAGTTTGGTAGTCTGTTTACGGGTAATGTCAGTGTTATCGGACTTATCTTCGCGGCACTTGTATTGGCGTTTATGATCTTTATGCTCGTGAGACCCCACAAGGAAAGCAGCAAACTCGAAAAGAAGATCAAGGTTTAACGAGGTGGAATATGACTGAATTTATACAGCATTATTGGGGTTCGATACTGGTTGGCGCGGGAGTGTTGGCGGTGGTCGCACTTATAATCGTGAACGCCGTCAAGGACAAACGCGCTGGCAAAAGCTCCTGCGGCGGCGACTGCGCTCACTGCGGCTGCTGTCACCACGCGCAGGACAAAAATAAGAGTTCCCTCCAAAATAGTAATACAAAATAATGATTATCCCCCTTGTAATGAGGGGGATAATCATTATTGTACGGTCAGCTTTACTGTAACAGAGTTTCGGCGGGATGTCCTATAACCCTTGTACATACGGAATATGAGCTTGTGGAAAACGGCTCCGAAACCGTAAAGTTCACCACGAAAAATTATTATGTTCCGTTCAACACCCTCGGTGACCCCGCCGACCTTGTATACGGCCCCGAAAAGAAAGCAGACTATCTCATCCCGGAGATAAACAACGAGTTCCGATACATCGACGGCGAATGGAAAATTTACGAGACTTGCACGCTCGCCGACTATTCGTCGCACGACGGCAAAATGTTCGACGACCCCACTGAGGCAAGTTAATTCACACTACAACAAATTGTGCGAATGTAATTGCCGTTTCCCTATATTTTGTAACCTTTTGTAATAATTTGTAACCAAATTGTAACCAAATTGTAACCATTTTGTAGTTGATTTCGGCAAAAATATGTGTTACAATAAGAGCATAAGAAAAAGCGGAGCTCCGATAAGCCCTCACCAGCCGGTCAGCGGCTTATCGGAGACCCAAGACAACATTATAACAGGGGGAATATATCATGAAAAAATTTGCAGCAGTATTCGCAGCGGCGGTTCTCGTAGTTACGCTGTTCGCAAGCGCGGACATGACAAACCTTTCGAAGGAGGTTCCCGAGACAGCGAGCGTAAGTTCGGGGATTACGGATCTTTAAAAACTTCAGTCTCCTGCACGCAGAGGTGTGAGGACGGGGCGGCGTATCATCCCGCTTACGTCACGAAAGCGCGTTATCATAAATTTAACATCATCAAGCTAATATTTCACGGACTTTTAAGTTAATTCACATCAACATCACGCTCACACCGCAAAAACACATACATAATAAATCGGCAAGGTCTCGGTAACATATCGGTATCGCCACGTCAATATCACAAAATGATCTCACTGACATCTCACGACAGCTTCGCTAACGTCACGATTTACGTCACAGCATTGTTTTCACCGATCACCGTTCTCAGACCTCTGCCTGCAGGAAACAAATCAAACCATGTGGAATAACAAAACGCGGCTCGAAATGAACCGCGTTTTTTGTTGATTAAAGGATGTTTTTTAGCCGTACACAGAATAACGTCATACCCTCAAAACAGCATTGAATGTGACAGCCTGCAGCTTATTCCTCAAAGCTGTCCTCTTCGTCACGGGAGTTGAACAACTCAACGAGCTTCTGCATCTCCTCTTCGGTGAGGGAGACGCCCTTGCTCATACGGGTGTGGTCGGGAGACCAGTCGCGTATATCGAACTTTGGCTCGCGGTCGTTCCAGCTTACCATGTTCAGCTCGCGCGTCCAGCCCTTTGCGGTCTCGGAGATAACTCCAAGCTCCTTGGTGATCTCAAATGTAATTTCAGCCATTGTGATTTCTCCTTTTCTTCTGTTGGTTATTTTTCTTTCTTTTTTGTTATTTTGGTGTTATCGGCGGTGACAATACCGTCGTAAACAGCGTAGTACTTCGGCGGTATGAGCTTGTTCATGTGCAGCTTGCCGAAAAACCACGACTTGAACTCAATCTTTTCATATATCTCGCTGAGGTAGGTGTTAATGTGATTGCGATCACCGTCGCCGAGCAGAAAGTCCTGCATCTTAGAGGGCGGCTCGTAGGTGACCACAAAGTCCACCTTATTGCCCGCGCGCTCGAGGTTTTCAAGCCCCTCGGCAAGCTCCTCCCCGCAAGGTATCTCGCGTGCCCACCAGTTGGAGCCTTCGGTCAGCTCGTAGATGTCCTCGGTCTGTCCGCCGCCGAACGCGAACACCGTCTTTTCCGCGATCTCGAATACCTGTCCGCGCATAAGCTGCCGCAGTCTGCCGCTGATAAGACGTGTCTTTCCGCCGCACCACTCGCTCACCTCGTATTGCTCGAGCAGGTCGTAATTCTCGTGAGTACCCTCTACGAACAGCACGTTATACGGCAGCTTTCCGATCTTCTTCAGCAGCTTGCGCTCCTTGGGACTGCCGTCCCATATAAACCCGAAGTCGCCGCAGATTATCAGCGCGTCCTGCTTTTTCAGCTTTTTCAGCGCGGGATTTTTGAACCGCGAGAAGTCCGCGTGAACATCGCCCGTTATGTAAATCATTCGATCCCTCCGATTATCGGCAGTTAAAAAATTCTGCCAAATATTACAAAAATCTTACAATTTTAAAAAACCTCTTTACAACAGGTGTAAGAATTTGGTATAATATATTAAGCGGGTGTATGTTTCCATACCTTCAGCTTTGGATAACAACCC
>CAJUMS010000066.1:5836-15231 GCA_910587465.1 uncultured Oscillospiraceae bacterium | reverse complement strand
GAGCAGCTTTTGAGCAGAGGGAATACGGTTGCGAGTATCGATGAATTTTACCTTTTCCTCACCAATTTGACCGCCGTAGAATATATCCGAAACTTCATGAAACGTGTCCGCAAAAAGGAATCCGCTGTAATCCTTGCAAGCCAGAACATCGAGGACTTTCTCGTGGAAAATGTTCGCGAGCTGACCAAGCCGCTGTTCTCGATTCCTACACATCATTTTCTGTTCTACCCAGGTACTATCGAAAAGAAAACGTATATGGATACGCTTCAGGTAGAGGCTTCGGAATATGCGCTGGTTCAATACTCGCAGCAGGGCGTGTGCCTCTACAAGTGCGGCAACGAACGCTACTGCTTATGCGTGAAGGCTCCCGATTTCAAGGCGGCGCTGTTCGGAACGGCAGGTGGTCGATAATGGCGGTATCCCCTGCGGTCATAAAATTGATCATCACGGCAGCGACCGATAAACGTACTTGGAAAGTGGTTGCAATTGTTATTGCGACGCTTTTATTGCCGTTCATTCTGTTGATTGTAATGCTCGCCGGAATGGTTTCGGGAGTGGAATCTGCGAATAATGATCTGCTCGATTACTGTTTTAAGGGCAGTTCTATTTCACAGGAATTCACCGATGAACAGCAAGAAATTATCGATAATATGCGCTCGTGGCTCGGCGAGTTGGACGAGATTATTATCGAAAAAGAAAATAATGATGAGGATAGCAGCCTTGACGGAAACATGGTCAGGGCTGCGTTTTATTGTCTGAATTTCGGCGGCGAACTCGGCGAAGATTTCGATTACGAAACGTTCTGCGAGTGCTTTGACGGGCTGTCATTTTATCAGCTTGATACGGCTCTGCAAACGGTTTCGGAAAAGTTTCCGCAGTATGAGATGACCGGTAATGCAGCCCAATATATTAAAACGGTTTACGATTATCTGAATGGAGAGGTAACATGACAGAAAAATTTGACTATGACAACAGAACTTATGTCGGCACAACTGCGGAGGACTGCAAGGTAATACACCTTGCGCTCTCCGAGGGCAAAAGGCTGACGATAGACGGCAGCGGACGCGTCCGCAACGATACGGGTCGATGGATCGCTGATGGAAAGGAGCGGAAAAGTAATGATTGAAATTGCAATAGATGAGCTGGGCATTGGGAACGACAAGACGGCGTATGTTATGCTTCCCGCGAACAAAAACACGGTTATCGATGCGATGGACAGGGCGAAGGTCTTCGGGGAAACGTTCGTGCGTATTGAAAACTGCGACGATTTTCCCGAGCTGAGCGGCTTTGAATTTTCGGAAGAACCGACGCTTGACGAGCTAAATTTTCTGGCGAAAAGGCTTGAAGAAATAAGCAATGACACCTCCGAGAAATGCGCTTACAGAGCGCTTTTGCGCAAGCCGATGGATACGATAAACGAGGCGATAAACCGCACCTACAATCTGCAAACAATACCCGTTTATCCGTGCAATGATTTTGCGGAATACGGCGAGATTGTTCTGGAAAATGAAATGCTCGAGGAACTCGATAATGTTCCGGACGAGGTATACGATTTGCTTGATCCCGACAAGGTAGGGCGTGCTATGGCAGACCGCGAGGGCGGTGTTTTTGTCGACGGATATTATGTTGTCACGAGTGGTTACGAGCCTGTTCTCGCATATGACGATGTACTTCCCGAGCCGCAGGAGGACTGGGTTTTCAGGCTTGAAGTCGCGGAAATTCCCGAAAGACCGGAGGATATTTCAAAAGTGAAAACGGAAATATTAACGCTCCCCGCCGATGAAAAATATATGCAAAAAATTGCGAAGCAGCTTGGCGAAAAATATATCGGCGACTGTAATATTATGCAATTCGAGTCGGCGATCCCGCAGATAAACGATTCGGCAGTAGAGAGCGCGGATGACGTTTATTTGCTGAATGAGATCGCGCGAAAATATTCGGGATTAAGCCGAGAGGACGCAGCAAAATTCAAGGCGGTTCTCCAAACCGAAAGTTGGAACAGCCTTGATGATGCCAAAGGTATTTTGAACAGCCTCGGCGGTTACGATTTCGATATATCGGTAACGGACGCTTCGGATTTCGGAAAAAAATATCTGTCCGCAATGCTTCCTCCCGACTTTGACAGATCGCTTTTGGAGGGCGTTAATGCCGCCGAATTGGCAAGGAATGTTCTCCATGCAAACGGCGGCGCGATTACATTATACGGCGCAGTTTCGGACTACGGCGGGCAGCTTTATTCGATGATAGAGGCTCCGCAACAGGAGCAGGAAAACAAATTTGAGATGGGAGGTATATCATGAAATATCAAATAAAATGCGCCGAGCCGGAACAGCAATCTATGTTTTATTCGGACTGCGAACCCGCTCTGCGAAACGCTTGCGTAGGTCATGTCAGAATGGATTTCGGCAGCGGAAATGAATTTTATTCGTCATGGTGGGAGAACAGATCGGACTTGAACAATGAGCCGTTCCGCAGCGAGTTGGACGAGGTGGTGAATGAACTTCGTAAGGACGGACTGTTGAAAAACAGAAGCGGAATGCAAAAGTATTGCAGCTACCATCAGAGCCTTAATTTGAATGAAAGCTATGGCTTTTCGGTGGAAACCGATGACCACCTTTTCCTCTTTCGATGTCGCCCCGAGCAAGGTAATTACGACTGCTATTGCTACTGCTACGACAAGCGGGAATTGACTCTCGCACAGTCGCAGGAGCAGGACGAATCGCAGTCGCCGGAGATGTCGTTATGAGCAAGCGCGGACAGCAAACCGACTACGCCGCGGAGCTTGAAAAGAGCTATGCCGAATGGGATGAGCTGTTTATAACTGGCGGCTCCGATCCGTTCTGGACGGACGGTGTTGGTCTTGAACTCGTGAGAAATCATATCATTTTTTACAAGCAGCAGCTTGAAAAACAGGGCAATTCGCTGTTCGGATTGCCCGATGCTTATTACCGTGAACTGCCTCCCGAGGTCGATTGCAATTACATGGCTCGCCCCGATGAGATACGTGAAAACGCACGGAAAGCTATGGAAATAATCGATGCGGACGAGAATTTGAAGTTTGTTCGGGAGCAAGCACCGAGCCTTTCGGAAGCGCAATATAAGCAGTTTTGTATCGCCGCTATCATCAATTATGCGGAGAATTTACGACGTGCAATAACCAAAGATGATCTCGTAATTATGCGGCGATACGAAAATCCCGAACGCTATTTGGAGAGCTTTGAGGCGGCTGCGCAGAGGATAAAAAATCCCGAATGTACTCGGAGAATAAACAATAATCTGACCATCTGCGACCCCGAAGAAGATGAGGATTTTGAAGAAGAAAACTCCGAAACGGAACAGGACATAGACGTTGAAATTTCCGAAACTGAGGACGAGCCGGACGAGGATTTTCAGCTAAGGTTATTTTAAAATGAAAGGAAAAATGCCCATGAAAGTAGTTATGGTAGAGCCTAACAAACCCGCATACGCGACCGAGATCGGCAGCGATTATAAGTCGATCCATAATGCGGTCGGCGGTCTGATAGAGCCGATATATTTTCTCGATGAGCAAGGTGTGGTAATGGTCGGAAATGAGGAGGCCAAGCTGATTGGCTTAGAGGGAAACAGGCGTTTCACCGAGGGAATCATAGCAGGACCGTTCTTCATTTGCGGAGATAACGGAGAGGACTTCTGCTCGCTTACAGATGAGCAGTGCGAGAAATATGTGGAGATGTTTTCGCAGCCGCACACGATCTCGCAGGACGAGGTGGAGCAGGATATGAAGATTGAAATTTCATTTTTCTAAGGGGGAAACGCTATGAAAAACACGGTAAATATTTCGCTTGACGATGTGAAAATCTCCGCACTGAGAATGTATCTCTCGGAGAAAAAGACCTCGCTTGACGAGCAGCTTACCCGATACGCCGAGCAGCTTTACGGCAAAATCGTGCCGCAGAACGTGCGGGATTTTATCTACATGACGGAAAAGCAGCGAAATGCGGAGAAGCCGAAATCTTCCCGCGCTAAACCGACCGAACAGCCGTGACCGATTTTGGGGCGGCTGTCGCGCGATTTGTGCGGCTTTGGTGAGAAAGTCGGGTAGTTTTACCTCTGCGCTGTTCTCGGGCGGATTTGGAGCGGTTTTCGAGGAGTTTCCGAAACGGCTCTGCGGCTATGTCGGGAGAGGTGCGGGGGTATGATTTTGATGCAAGTTAAAGGCTCGGCGTTGCCGAGCCGATAACAGCGTCGGGCAAAGCCCGCCGCAATCACGATTGTTGGCATTTTAAGAAAGGGGTTGTAAAATGGGAAAATCCAAAAAATCGGAGTTGCAAAGTCCGAAAAATACGGCGGTTGAGGGAAATGCGGAGGGGTTCTCGAACAAAATTAAGTTCCCTTTGTGGCTTTACCCCAAGACAATGGACGAGGTGAATTACCGTTTTGAGAGCGATAACTGCGGTTCTCGGAGTGAATTTATTGAGAAAGCTATAAATTTCTATATTGGCTATCTCAAGCAAGAGAAGAACGTTAATTATCTCTCGCCAAGAATCACTTCCTCGGTCGAGGCTGTGATAAACGGAACGGAGCAGCGGATCAACCGGAATCTTTTCAAGATCGCCGTGGAGCTTGGGAAAATTGCACACACGCTTGCCGCAGCGAATGATGTTGACGAGGATACTCTCCAAGAGCTTCACGCAATGTGTGTTGATGAGGTGCGGCATATCAATGGCGTTATTAATTTTGAAAACGCGGTGAAGTTTCAGAATGAATAGAATCCGGTGGTGGTTATCATACCAAAAATAATCTGTCCGATGAATTGGAAGTTATGGTGCAAGTTATTTGGCTTCCTTTCTGGCTATTGCCTTTACCAATAGCATCATGGGGCGACGCATTTCATCTTTCATTCCTGAAATTTCCATCATCTCTTTCGGCGGCTCTGCTTCCACCACCGCTTTAAGTTCAAACCCATTATTCAATAGTCCCATTAAAATCTGCGTAAGTGTATGATGCTGCTTTGTTACATTACATCCCAAAAACTGTGTGTTTCGTTCTCCCGGAATAAAGTAGTTATCGATCGGCCAATATTGCGGTATACCCTCAGTTGTATAAATCCAGTCTTGTCCAACCCCGGCTGTAAAAACCGGATGTTCAATGTTAAAAAGGAATGTTCCATCCGATTTCAGCGTTCTGTAAACTTTTTGAAATGTATCTTCAATATTTTCGATATAGTGTAGAGCCAGATTAGAAACAACACAATCCCACATACTTTCCGGATACTCATATTCCTCTATTCCGCAGACACGATATTCAATTTGATTTTCTGTGCTGCGTTTTTTTGCCTCCCCAATCATTTTCCGGCTTAAATCTATTCCCAATACCCGAACTGCGCCCTGTTCTACTGCGAATCTACAATGCCAACCATAGCCGCATCCTAAATCGAGAACTTTTTTTCCTTGAAGCGACGGAAATAACGGCTTTAGCTGATGCCATTCTCCGGCAGCACTTAAACCGTCCTTGCTGCGGGGCATTTTGGAATATTCCTCAAAAAATTTTTCATTATCGTATGTGTTATTCAACGCATCTTCCCTCCAACTTAATATATCAAAATTATATCATAATCATTCCCAAAAAACAAGTACAAAACAGCGACAAATATGCAAAAGAAAGGAGTCGCCAATGCCCAAACTGATCGTCACCAGCCGTTACATCAAACCGAACGCTCACAAGAGCTTCGGGAACTACATCAAGTACATCGCGACCCGCGAGGGCGTGGAAAAACCCGTGCCAAAGCAGATGCATCAACAAGAACTTGACCGCGAGATATTCATGAACTACTTGGGTTCCCGTCCAAATTCGCACGGACTGTTTTCCGAAACAGACGATCCTATTGTGCTGGATACGGTTGCAAAGGAGGTGGCAAACCATAGTGGCGCACTCTGGACGCATATCGTTTCCCTAAGACGAGAGGATGCGGAACGAATGGGTTATATCGACCTCTACCACTGGCGCGATTTGGTGCGGCGGCATATCTCGGATATTGCAGCGGCTCAAAAGATTGCTCCCGAAAATATTCGATGGTACGCGGCGTTTCACAACAAGGAGTCTAATCCGCACGTTCACATTGTGGTGTATTCGGATAAGCCTCATGAGGGTTATCTCACAAAGGACGGGATCGAAAAAATTCGAAGCGCGTTCGCAAACGATATTTACAAGGATGAGTTGCATAATCTGTATCAGCAACAAACAGTGGTGCGAGATAAACTCCGCTCCGAAGCGGAAAGCGTGATGAAAAATCTGTTGTACGAATTGCAAAACGGCAGCTTTGATAATCCGCAGCTTGAACATCTGGTTCTGAAACTGCAAACGCAGCTTCGCAATTCCAAAGGCAAAAAGATATACGGCTACCTGCAGCCGAACGTCAAGAAAACCGTTGATCAAATAGTGTCGCTGCTCGCTCAAAACCCTGTGCTAAAAAAGATGTATGGGGAATGGTGCGCTTTAGAGCAGCAGAAATACGAAACCTATACGGGCGCAGTCCAGAAATTTCCTCCGTTGGAGGAAAACAAAGTTTTCAAGCCAATCAAGAATGCCGTTATCCGTGCCGTACTGGACATGGATTTCTCAACGGAAATGTTTGCGGAATACGACGAGGACGAAATCGGCGAGGCAGGGCCGGATAAAAATCTATATATCAAGTGGACGGCGGAATATAAATCCGCTTGCTTTGAGTTATATAAGAATCAAGATATCCCGAAAGCATTTGAGCTGTTCCAATCCGAAATCGAAAAAGGAAATATCCTCGCCGTTTTTGATATAGGGAAAATGTATCGGAACGGTTTGCTTGGCGATGAAAATATTCCGAAATCCAACGAATATTTCCAAAAGGCTCTGCAGGATTTTCTCGCGCTTGAACCGACCGCAAAGCGGCTGAAAGATTATGTGCGGTATCGGATCGGGAAAATGTTTGCGCTCGGCTACGGCACGGAACAGGACTACTCCAGGGCATTCACATGGTTTGAAAAATCCGCGACGGCGGGAAATAAATTCGCCCAATACTCTCTCGGCAGCTTGTATTTTTACGGGAACGGTGTTGCGCAGGACTACGGAAAGGCGTTTGAATATTATAAGCTGTCCGCCAATCAGGATAATGCATACGCTTGTTACGAAACTGCAAAAATGCTCCGTGATGGTATCGGCATTGAGAAAAATACCAAACAAGCGGAGGAATATTTTCAAAAGGCATACAATGGTTTTCAAAAGATCGCCGACGAAAATCCCGATGATAAAATATTATATCGGCTCGGCGTGATGACGTTCAACGGTATCGGCTGCGACGAGGATCGGGAACGCGGAGTTGAGCTGATACAACAGTCCGCCGAACTTGGAAACGAATATGCGAAAATGTTTCTTGTAAACATGGAGAGATCAACTGTGCAGAGTGCCGTAACCTCACTGCTGCTGAAGTTCGGCAGACTGATTTTCGATGACTACAACCACAGTCTGCATGGTCAGCGGCTCCGTACCGAGCATAAGCTGAAAGCCGCTATCCGCCGTAAGAAACAGGCGTTCGGCTTGAAAGAAAATCCGTTGGAAAATCCACAGTTTAAAGCGTGAGGTGATTGAATGCTGAACAACAAAGAAATCTATTCCACAAGTTTACCGCACCGCGCCATAGCGGTGTATATGTATCTGCGTGACCGAGCTGATAAGAACGGCTCGTGTTATCCCGCTGTCAGCACGATAGCGACAGACTTGAAAATGTCCAGAAGCACCGTGAAACGTGCACTCGGCGATCTCGAAAAGGCAAAATATCTTCGTCACGAACGCAGATACAGACAATCAGGTGGAAACTCCTCGAACCTTTACTTCTTGGTGCGACCACCCTAATTTTTTTTGAAACCAACAGCCACTAACAAGGGGGATTTCTGCCTTGTCGGTGGTCTATGGATAGGTTCATCATGAGCCTACAATGTTAAGTAACCAATATAAAAATAATTATATTGAGGAAAGGAAGTCTTTTATGCCCTACATCAATTTTTCGGAAGATGACTTGTATCGTGCAAATACTGCTGACCTGGCAGCTTACTTGGAACGCCGTGGTGAGCGCATGAAAAAAGTTGGCTCGACCTACAAGTACATCTACACGGATGGCAGCGGAACGCATGACAGTATAACAATACATGGTGGCAAGTGGTATGATCATAAAAATCAGCGTGGAGGATATGCAATCAAGTTTCTGCAAGAGTTCCTCGGTTTTTCTTTCCAGGATTCGGTGATTGAACTGCTCGGCGGGCATTGCTCCGCGCAGACCGTCTGTTCTGCTCCGAGAGAAACGCCCAAGCCTGTAGTGAAACCGTTCGAGTTGCCTGAACCGAATTCGGATATGCGGAGGGTATTTGCGTATCTTACCAAGCAGCGGTTTATTGCGCCCAACATCATCTCACACTTCGCTCATGAACATAAAATCTACGAGGACGGGAAATATCACAATGTCGTGTTTGTTGGAACGGACGAGAATGGTACTCCCAAACAAGCCTCGGTGCGCTCCACGTTGAGTTTCGGGAAAACATTTCGGATAACGGTCGCCAACTCTGATACAAAATACAGCTTCTCTCATTTCGGAAATGACGAGAAGCTGTTTATTTTTGAGGCTCCGATAGATATATTGTCGTTCATCACGCTTTATCAAAAGGATTGGCAGCAGCACAGCTACATCGCCATGAACGGCGTTTATGAGAGCGCAGTGTTGAAAGCATTGGAGTGCCACTCCGATTTGCAGAGCGTATACCTTTGCACCGACAATGACGAGGGAGGGATCGAGGCGGCGGAACGGCTTCGGGATATTCTTGCCGATAAAGGTTACACGGAAATATTCCGGATTGCTCCGCAGCAAAAAGATTGGAACGAGTGCTTGAAGCAGCAATATGGCGTAGAATACCTCTCCGCTGTTCCTCATGAACGCAAAGAACTGTACTTACAAAATGTTGCCGAGTTGAACGAGATGAAGATAAACCCAAACCGCATAGCAAACGACCTCATAGCTGCCTATAACTCCGCCGACCGCACTCGGTTAGCGGAGTTTTCTCTTGCGACGAGTGAGCATTTTCTGAAGATCGCGGGAGAGGATTCTCCGCTTGACAGAATGAAAAATCGGCTTTCCAATGAGTATAGGTGCTATCAGGATAAGGGCAGTGTCTCTGTGAAACTTGGTAAGCTGCAAAGTGCTATGACGGCAGGATTGGAGCAGCTTCGTAAGCCATCACAGACTTCCTCGGAGTTGAAAGTAACCGCAAGAAAACTGTATGATATAGCCGACTACGCTTTGCGGCTATCTGCCGAGGAAACTCTCGTTCAGCGAGCCGAACAACAAGAAACGTCCGAGGAAATTCCCTCGGACGAGCCGTTTCAAATGTCGATGA
>CAJUMS010000066.1:0-5736 GCA_910587465.1 uncultured Oscillospiraceae bacterium | reverse complement strand
CAACAAGAAACGTCCGAGGAAATTCCCTCGGACGAGCCGTTTCAAATGTCGATGAACGGGTAGCTATTCCAATTCCTGTTCGAGCGAGTTAAATTCCTCGGTGCTGAAAAATTCGCCGATTGTTATCTCAAAGCCGTCACAGATTTTCTTGATCGTGGCGATACCGGGGTTGACGCTTTCGCCGTTCAGTATGCTCTTAATCGTGGACTGTGATATGCCCGCAGCGTAGGACAGACCGTTCGGCGTAATGCCGCGCTCCTTGCACAGCTCCCGAATACGCTTGACAGTGACCTCGTAAACTCCCATATGATCCCCTCTTAGTAATATTTCACTAAATATAGTTTATAATATTTTGTGCAAAAAGATTAGTGATTTATCACTAAAATATGATATAATAGTGATAAATCACTTGTAAGAGGAGGATATTTATGATTGAAAGATCAAAAGTGGCGTGTTTTTCGGGGCATCGTAAGTTACCGGAGAACTGCTCCAAGTTACGTGCAAATCTTGAAAAAGCAATAATAGAACTGATTGAGCGCGGAGTCGTATTCTTTGGCAATGGAGGAGCGGTCGGATTTGATGCACTCGCGGCAACTACGGTTCTGAAGCTGAAAAAAGAATATCCGCACATCAGACTGGTAATGGTTTTGCCATGCCCGCCCGAGGAACAGTCGATGAAATGGAATGAGGAACAGAAGAAACGGTATTATGATTTGCTTGACCAAGCTGACAAAGTGCGGATACTATCACCGAGGTACACAAGCGGTTGTATGCTCAACCGCAACCGCCATTTGGTCGACAACAGCGGGTATCTTATCTGCTATCTTCGGGAGCAGCACGGCGGAACGTTCTATACGGTGAATTATGCCGAACAACAAAGGCTGAAAATACTCCGAATATGAACCGAGTTAAGAAACGCACCATAGCTTATAGCTATGACCGGCAATAAAAAACAGATGTTACCACATACCGAAACAAATATGCTATAATAAAAGAAAAACGAAAGGTAACATACAAATGAAAACTACAATTATAGGGTATCCGAGAATAGGTTCGCAAAGAGAACTGAAGTTCGCGAGCGAGAAATATTTTAAAGGGGAAATATCCTCGGAGGAATTACAGGAAACCGCAAAGAAGCTGCGTTATGAAAACCTTGAAATTCAGAGGAAAAGCGATCTTGATATAATTCCGTCCAATGATTTCTCGTTCTATGACGGAATGCTCGATACGGCGGTTCTGCTGAACGCTCTCCCCGAAAGATATCTTGATCTCGGTCTGTCCGAGCTTGATACATATTTTGCAGCAGCGAGAGGCTATCAAGGCGAAAAAGGCGACGTAAAGGCACTTGCAATGAAGAAGTGGTTCAACACCAACTACCACTATATGGTTCCCGAGATCGGCGACGATACCGCAATAAGGCTTGTCGGAAGCAAACCGTTTGATCTGTTCTCCGAGGCGCTGCAAAACGGCGTAAAAACCAAGCCCGTTATTATCGGAGCATATACTTTTCTGAAACTGTCGCGTTTTATGGGAACAAAAAAAGCAGAGGACTTTGTGGAAGAAACTGCTGCGGCTTACATAGAAATCCTTTGGAAATTCTCAGAGGCAAACGCCGAATGGGTTCAGCTTGACGAGCCTTGCCTTGTTATGGATATGAACGAAACCGACAAGAGATTGTTTGTCGGATTATACGAAAAAATCCTCGGAAACAAGGGCAGCATTAAGGTGCTTTTACAGACATATTTCGGAGATGTGCGGGACTGCTACAACGAGCTATGCGGACTGCCGTTCGACGGTGTAGGGCTTGATTTCGTTGAGGGAAAGCAAACCATTGATCTGGTATTGAAGAACGGTTTTCCGAAGGATAAGGTTCTTTTCGCGGGCATTGTGAACGGTAAAAATATATGGCGCAACAACTACGAAAAAACGCTTGAGATTATTGAAAAAATCATTTCAAAATGCGGTGAGATTGTGCTGAACACCTCCTGCTCGCTGCTGCACGTTCCCTATACTCTTGAAAACGAAGCAAAGCTCACGGAGGATGTGAAAAAGCACTTTGCGTTCGCGAAGGAAAAGCTGGGCGAGCTTGCCGAGCTGAAGAAGATCTCCGCATCGCACGATCCGAGGGAAACCCCCGAATTCAAAGCAAATTCTGCGCTGATGAACGAAACACGCAGCGGAGAAAACGCCGCCGTCCATAACCGTGTAAACGAGCTTTCCGAAAAGGATCATACGCGCTTGCCCGAATTTTCGGAGCGTGAGAAAATGCAGAAAAACCGCTTTAAGCTGCCCCTGTTCCCGACTACGACGATCGGTTCGTTCCCACAGACCGCCGAGGTTCGCATGACGCGCTCCGATTTTAAAAAGGGCGCGATCTCCGAGGAACAATACGACGAGTTTATGAAGAATAGGATTAAGGACTGCATTGAATTGCAGGAGAAGCTGGGGCTGGACGTTCTTGTTCACGGAGAATTTGAGCGCAACGATATGGTGGAATATTTCGGTGAATGTCTTGACGGATATATCTTCACCGAAAAGGCTTGGGTACAATCCTACGGAACGCGCTGTGTTAAACCGCCCGTTGTGTGGGGAGATATTTCCCGCGCAAAGCCGATGACCGTCAAGTGGTCGAAATACGCGCAGAGCTGCACCGACAAGCCCGTAAAAGGAATGCTCACCGGTCCTGTTACGATTCTTAACTGGTCGTTCCCGCGCGAGGATATTTCTTTGCGTGAAAGCGCGCTGCAAATCGCTCTCGCGATCCGCGACGAGGTTCTTGATCTGGAAGCAAACGGTATCTCGATAATTCAGGTCGACGAAGCGGCATTGCGCGAGAAGCTGCCGCTCAGAAAATCCGATTGGAAGTCCGATTACCTTGATTGGGCAATTCCCGCATTCAGGCTTGTCCACAGCGGAGTAAAACCCGAAACACAGATACACACACATATGTGTTACAGCGAGTTTGCCGATATAATCACCGATATTGACGATATGGACGCCGACGTTATCACCTTTGAGGCGAGCCGTTCCGATTTGACTATTCTCGATGTGCTGAAAGCAAACGATTTCCGCACCGAGGTAGGTCCCGGAGTGTATGATATCCATTCGCCGAGAGTTCCCTCAAAGGAGGAGATAAAGACAGCTCTGCGCAAAATGCTCGATAAAATCCCCGCGGAAAAGCTGTGGGTAAATCCGGACTGCGGTCTGAAAACAAGAGGAAAAGCGGAGACCGTTCCGAGCCTTGAAAATCTTGTCAATGCGGCAAAGGAGCTGCGCAATGAAAACAAGTGAGCTTTTTCGTGATCGGACGGTGTTGTCCTTCGAGGTTTTCCCTCCAAAGCCTACTTCTGATGAAACGGTAATTTACAGCACTTTGGAGGAGCTTTCAAAGCTTCACCCTGACTGCGTGAGCGTGACCTACGGAGCCGGCGGCGGCACAAACTGCGATAAAACGGTGCAGATAGCAACGGACGTGAAAAACAAATACGGTATTGAAAGCGTTGCGCATCTGCCCTGCGTTTATCTGAGTGAAAGCGACGCCGTAAGTATTCTCGATCGATTAAAGGCGGGCGGCATTGAGAACATTCTGGCACTGCGCGGGGATATTTCCGAAAATGCCGCGCCAAACGGCAGATTTACGCACGCGAGCGATTTGATCGAGTTTATGGCGGAGCGGTACGATTTTAATATTATCGCCGCCTGTTATCCCGAGAAGCATTTTGAGGCGAATAGTCTTTCAGAGGATTTGACACATTTGAAAAACAAAGTTGACAGAGGCGCGGATCAGCTTATAACACAGCTTTTTCTTGACAACGGTTATTTTTATGATTTTCTTGACAGAGCAAGGAAAATCGGTATAGATGTGCCGATAGAAGCGGGAATAATGCCGGTTGTGAATGCCAAACAGATCACTCGTATGGTAAAGTTATGCGGCATAAAACTGCCCGAGAAATTCCGAAAGGTGATTGAAAAATACGGAGATAATCCCACAGCCATGTATGATGCGGGAATAGCCTATGCCATTGATCAGATAGTCGACCTGATCACGCAGGGAGTGGACGGCATTCATCTGTACACAATGAACAATGCATATGTGGCGGAGCGGATATATAATGCTGTTTATAGCTTGATTTCCGTAAAACCCGGTTGAAATTTTACCGCCGATATGCTAAAATAACAAGGGAGGTTTTCTCCCTTGATTTTTTATGGGAAGTGTTGAAATTGACTTTACAACAGCTGAAATATGTGATAGAGATCGTAAATTGCGGCTCCATAACCACGGCGGCGCAAAGGCTGTACATTGCCCAACCGAGTTTGTCAAAGGCTGTCTCGGAGCTGGAGCGGGAAATGGGGATCACGATTTTTCACCGCAGTAATCGAGGGGTTATTCTTTCCGACGAAGGAACTAAGTTTCTCTCCTACGCAAGGCAGGTCATCGAACAGGCGGAGCTGCTTGAAAACACCTACAAGCACGGAGAACCGATAAAAAGAGTTTTCGCAGTATCGGCGCAGCATTACGCGTTCGCGGTGAACGCCTTTGTATCGCTTGTAAAGGAATACGGTCGGGAGAAGTACGAGTTTTCTTTGCGCGAATTGCGGACAAACGACATTATAGAGGACGTTCGCACGCAGCGTTCGGAGCTTGGGATAATTTTTTTGAGTAATTTTAATCGGGAAGTGCTGCTGCATATTCTGAAGAAAAACGAATTGGAATTTGTTCCGCAGTTTACCGCAAGGCCGCACGTTTTTGTCAGCAGGAGCAATCCGCTTGCACAAAAGAAGATCGTTTCCCGAAAGGATTTGCTTAAATATCCGCGCCTTACCTACGATCAGGGCGTGAATAACTCTTTTTATTTCTCCGAGGAGCTTCACAGCACCGATGAAAGTCCGAAAAGTATCATTGTATCCGACCGCGCAACGCTGTTTAATCTGCTTATCGGATTGAACGGCTATACCATCTCTTCGGGCATTCTCAGCAGCGATTTGAACGGCTCGGATATAACCGCTATTCCGCTGAAAAGCAGCGAGGTAATGGAGGTCGGTTATATTCATTCGACCGAACAGCCGTTAAGCAGTTTAGCAGAGCGGTATCTGGAGCATTTCAGAGGTTATATAGAAGAATATAAGACGACATTCGGTTAAATCCGATATGCTTTCAAATACTTTTTGTCTTGAAGAAAGGATAATTATGAACACACCACAAATTATCATGCTCTGCTTATGCGGAGCTTTTTTTCTTATAGTCGCGCTGATAGCGGCTATCGGCGACCACTACTCCCTCAAGGGTATTCCTAACAAACCCGTTGGAAACGGTCAGCATGGCACGGCGCGCTTTGCCACAAAGGGAGAAGTTACCCGAACCTACAAACAAATCCCCTACGCACCGCGGTTATGGCGCAATGGAGAGCAGCTTCCAAACGTAGACGGTCTGATCGTAGGTTGTCATGAAACGGCGACCGGAATGACAGCACTTGTTGATGACGCGGATATTCACACGCTGATGATCGGTGCGTCCGGTGTTGGTAAGACCGCGAATTTCCTCTATCCTAACATTGAATACTGCTGCGCAGCAGGAATGTCGTTTGTAACTACCGACAGCAAGGGCGTGCGCTCGGATAGGGTGCAATAAGAAACAGATTAAGGTACTGTCCATCAAGGTAACGATGGAGGCGAACTGTCTGACCGAAAGGCGAAAGCTGAACGGAACAATAGCATGACAGGGAAAGCGGTAAGTTA
>CAJUMS010000065.1 GCA_910587465.1 uncultured Oscillospiraceae bacterium | reverse complement strand
CGCGCAAGACCAAAGAGGATCTGCGTCTGAAGTATCGCTACCTTGACCTGCGCAACAAAAAAATGCACGATAATATCATCTTCCGCTCGCAGGTGATTTCGTTCCTTCGCAATAAGATGACCGAAATGGGCTTTCTCGAGCTGCAAACTCCCATTCTGTCCACGTCGTCCCCCGAGGGCGCGCGCGACTATCTTATCCCGAGCCGCAAGCACCACGGTAAGTTCTATGCGCTGCCGCAGGCTCCGCAGATATTCAAGCAGATCTACATGGTATCGGGATTTGACAAGTACTTTCAGATAGCGCCGTGTTTTCGCGACGAGGACGCGCGTGCCGACCGCTCTCCCGGCGAGTTCTATCAGCTCGATTTCGAGATGTCGTTCGCGACGCAGGAGGACGTTTTTGCGGTAGCCGAAGAAGTCCTCTCGGAGACGTTTGCGAAGTTTTCCGATAAACAGGTAAGTCCTGCGCCGTTCCGCAGAATTCCTTTTGAGGAGGCGATGCTCACCTACGGCTCGGATAAGCCCGATCTGCGCAACCCGCTCGTTATCAAGGAGCTGTCCGACCTGTTTGTAGACAGCGACTTCAAGCCTTTCTGCAACAAGACCGTCCGCGGCATCCGTGTTCCGAAAATGGCGAGCCAGTCCAAGAGCTTTTTCAAGAATATGGAGGACTTCGCCACAAACGAGGTCGGCATGAAGGGCTTAGGCTACTTCAAGGTAGAAGAGGGCGAGGATGGCAGAAAATTCAAGTATAACGGTCCTATCGACAAATTCCTCAACGACGAACAGCGCGACGAGCTTGCTAAGCGCTGCGAGCTTGAGATCGGCGATGTGCTGTACTTCATCGCCGACAGCAAGAAGAACGCGCCGAAGTTCGCGGGTCAGATACGCACTGAGGTCGCAAAGCGAATGAACCTAATCGACGAGAGCCGTTTCGAGCTTTGCTTTATCGTTGATTTCCCGATGTACGAGCTTGACGAGGAAACGGGGAAGATAATCTTTACGCACAATCCGTTCTCCATGCCGCAGGGCGGTCTCGACGCGCTGCTGAACAAGAACCCCTTGGACATTCTCGCGTATCAGTACGATATCGTCTGCAACGGCGTGGAGCTGTCGTCGGGCGCTGTCCGCAACCACGACTTGGATATCATGATAAAGGCGTTTGAGATCGCGGGCTACACCGAGGAGGACGTAGCAAGCAAGTTCGGCGCGCTGTACAACGCGTTCAAGTACGGAGCGCCGCCTCACGCGGGAATGGCGCCGGGCGTGGACAGAATGATAATGCTCCTTACCGGCGAGGAGAGCATTCGCGAGATAATCGCGTTCCCGCTCAACTCAAATGCGCAGGATCTGCTTTTGGGCGCGCCTACCGAGGTCACCGAGCAGCAGCTCCGCGAGGTTCATATCAAGGTTCGCAAGCAGATGTAATAATAAAGGGCAAGTTTCGGCTTGCCCTTTTTTGTATTCACAGCCATTGAATAAATCCCGTTTTCTCTTGTTTATATCCCGCGTTCTCGTAGAATTTGAGTGTGCTTTCCAGCTTAGAACCCGTAAGCAGCGCGATATTGTAGCACCCCGCCGCGACGGCTGTCTCTCTCGCTCGGTCAAGGCACGCGGTAGCCAGTCCTTTTCCTCGGTAGTCGGCGTGAGTAACGACGTTCTCAACACGCGCATACGGGCGCGGACCGCGTGTTAAATTCGGCACGATAACGACGGTGCAGGAGGAAACGATTTTCCCGTCCTTTTCCGCGACGATAATATGATAATTCTTCTCCGCGAGTATATACTCCCATGTCTCCGCCGCTGTTTCGTAGTCGGGGATATCCGTTTCATGCAGATGAAGATACAGCTCCATAAGCTGCCGATAGTCGCCGCTGTTTATTTCACGTATCATAAGTACCTCCAATAAAGAACTGCCCGACTGATAACGGCGGGCAGAGCATAATTATTCTTCAGTTTCCTCGGCAGGCTCGGCATTTTCGTCGGTCTCGTAGTAAGTAGACTGAGTTTTCAGCAGGTCGCGTATCTCGGTGAGCAGCACGATCTGGGGATCGGGCGCCGGCGGAGCCGCGGGAGACTCCTCTTTTTTCTTTTTGTTCGTCTTATCCTTGATCACGTTCATTACCTTGACGATAGCGAATACGCAGATAGCGGTCAGCAGGAAAGTGATGATAGACTGAAAAAAGCTGCCGAATAAAATCGTTACGGGCGGATTGTCGCCGATATTCCACGGTAAGGTCACGGAGAGCGCCTTAAGGTTGATACCCGCCATTATCAAACCGATAAACGGCATAAGGATATCGTTAACAAGCGAGTTGACGATAGCCGTAAACGCGCCGCCTATGATAACGCCGACAGCCATATCCAAAACGTTTCCTCTGGAAATAAAGGTCTGGAACTCCTTAAGTATTTTTCCGAAAGCACCCGGCTTTTTCTCGGTCTGAGGTTTCTTTTCGTCTGACATTAAAAAATCTTCCTTTCTCAAAAAATGTTACAATACAGATTTTACCATAAATTTCGGTTTTTGTCAACCTTTTTATAACATTCTTTTCAAGTATTCGCCAGTATAAGATTTTTTATTCTTTGCTATCTGTTCGGGAGTACCCTTCGCTATTACCGTTCCGCCCTTGTCGCCGCCTTCGGGACCCATATCGATAATGTAGTCGGCGGTTTTAATAACGTCAAGATTATGCTCGATAACAAGCACGGTATTGCCCGCGTCGGTAAGCCTCTGGAGTATGTCGATCAGCTTTTTCACGTCCGCGGAGTGAAGACCCGTCGTAGGCTCATCGAGAATGTAGATCGTCTTTCCCGTAGAGCGCTTGGACAGCTCCGTCGCAAGCTTTATGCGCTGCGCCTCGCCGCCCGAAAGGGTGGTGGAGGACTGTCCGATCTTAATATACCCCAAGCCGACCTCCTCAAGGGTTTTAAGCTTGTTGAAAATTCTGGGAATGTTGGTGAAGAATTCCACGCCCTCGGATACCGTCATCTCAAGCACGTCATAGATGTTCTTTCCCTTGTACTTTACTTCAAGCGTTTCACGGTTGTAGCGATGACCCTTGCAGACCTCGCACGGTACGAAAATATCAGGCAGGAAGTGCATTTCTATCTTTAGAATTCCATCGCCCTCGCATGCCTCGCAGCGACCGCCCTTGACGTTGAACGAAAACCGCCCCGCCGCGTAGCCGCGCGTTTTAGCGTCGTTGGTCTGCGCGAACAGATCGCGTATATCCGTGAACACTCCCGTGTACGTTGCGGGATTGGAGCGCGGAGTTCTGCCGATTGGCGACTGGTCGATCATAATTACCTTGTCGAGGTTTTCCAGCCCCTTCATATCCTTGAATTTACCCGCGCGGACGCGCCCCTTATTCAGCTTTCCGAAAAGGTGCTTGTACACTATCTCGTTGACGAGCGAGCTTTTTCCGCTGCCAGAAACTCCCGTAACGCAGGTAAACACGCCGATAGGAATGTCGATGTTCACCTTTTTGAGGTTGTTCTCCTCCGCGCCGATAACGCTCAGCCATCTGTCATCGGGAGTGCGGCGCTTTTCGGGAATGGGAATACTTTTCTTTCCGCTCAGATACTGCCCCGTAATCGACTTACTGCATTTAAGGATACCATTCACATTTCCGCTGTACACGACGTTTCCGCCGTGTACTCCCGCCTTGGGTCCGATATCGACTATCCAGTCTGCCGCGCGCATGGTGTCTTCATCGTGCTCGACGACTATCAGCGTGTTGCCCAGGTCGCGGAGGTTTTTCAGCGTGGCTATCAGTTTGTCGTTGTCGCGTTGGTGAAGTCCGATTGACGGCTCGTCCAGAATATACAGCACGCCCGTAAGAGCGCTGCCGATCTGCGTAGCCAAGCGAATGCGCTGGCTCTCGCCGCCCGAGAGCGTTCCCGCCGAACGCGACAGCGTAAGATACTCCAACCCCACGCTTCGCAGAAATCCGAGCCGCGATTTGATTTCCTTGAGTATCTGTCCCGCGATCATTCTGTCGCGCTCGGAGAGCTGCAAATTCTCGATAAACTCCAGAGCGTTAATCACCGACATCTTACAGAAATCGCTGATGTTCAGTCCGCCGACCGTGACCGCCAGAGACACATCGTTAAGACGTTCGCCGTGACACTTCGGGCAGATTGCGTCGCTCATGAAGTCTTCAAGCGCGTCATGGGAATACATCGCTGCGTTGGATTCGTTGTAGCGGCGCTGTAAATTATTGGCAACGCCTTCAAAATCGGTGTAGTACTGTCCTCCTCCTTGATTGCGCGATCGTTTGACAAGTATCTTTTCGCCCTTGGTGCCGTAAAGTATCTCGTCTATTGCCTTTTTCGGAAGCTCCGAAAGCGGCTGCTCGACGGAAAAACCATTGCGCTCCGCAAGCGCGTCGAAGTACATCGCCGCAATAGTGCCCTCGTTATACGTCCACCCGTAAGCCTTGATGCCTCCGTTCTTTATCGACAGATCCATATTCGGCAGAATAAGGTCGGGATCAATTCGCCGATAGCTGCCGAGACCGGTACACTCGGGACAAGCGCCGAACGGATTATTGAACGAGAACATACGCGGCGTTAAGTCGTCCACCGAAACTCCGTGCTCGGGGCAGGAGTAGCTCTGCGAAAAATGTAATTCCTCGCCGTCTATTATATCAATGTAGATAAGTCCCCCGGTAAGCGCTCCCGCCGTTTCAATGCTCTCGGAAAGGCGCGTTTTCAGCCCGTCTTTGATAACAAGACGGTCGACGATTATTTCAATGGAGTGCTTGATGTTCTTTTCAAGCGAAATTTTCTCGGACAGATCGTAGGTTATCCCATCAACACGTACGCGCGAAAATCCCGACTTCCGTGCCGCCTCAAACTCCTTTTTGTGTTCGCCTTTGCGTCCGCGGACAACGGGCGCGAGCACCTGAAACTTCGTCTTTTCTGGCAGCGCGAGCACCTGATCGACGATCTCGTCAACAGTCTGCTGCTTTATCTCGCGGCCGCAGATGGGGCAGTGGGGGATGCCGATCCGCGCGTACATCAGTCGCAGATAGTCGTAAATCTCCGTTACCGTGCCAACCGTGGAGCGCGGGTTCTTAGAGGTAGTTTTCTGGTCAATCGAGATCGCGGGGGAAAGCCCCTCAATGCTGTCAACGTCGGGCTTTTCCATTTGTCCGAGGAACTGCCGCGCATATGAGGAAAGGCTCTCCATATAGCGCCGCTGACCGTCCGCGAATATCGTGTCGAACGCTAGCGAGGACTTCCCCGACCCTGAAACTCCCGTCAACACGACCAGCTTATCGCGCGGTATCGTCACGTCGATGCTGTTGAGGTTGTGCTCCCTCGCGCCCTTTATAATTATCTTATCGTTAGCCATTTTCTTTCTCCTGTTTCTTTTGTACATTTATCCGTTTCGGTATTCATATGCCAGCTTTTCGAGCTTGACAATACCGTCTTTATCCCATTCGGCTAGCTTGTCCTTGAGAAACCCGCAAGGAAATTCATAGCATGCGCCGCAGAAATACGCGTTGTGTTCCTCGCAGCACTTGAATATCGCGCAGCCGTTTTCCCACATCTTAACGCACTTTCCGCCGTTTTCGCGGCATCCGGCGCAGCCGCCGTCGTGGTAAAATCCGCATTGCTCGCAGTCACCGCCGCAGGGGGTTATCTTTGAAAAATCCGCTGCCATAATCTTACCCTCCAACTTTTCACTCCTTGGACATTACGTTAAAGCCGGAATTCAAAATATTCCTCGACCTCAGAAACGGTCTGTTCAATACTTGTACTATCGTCCCACATAATATTCTTAACGCCGTTTTTAATGACCCATTCGGGAATTATTCCTTCATTCCCGCCCACGGAGGAGTATGCGTTTTGGATAATGCTTTCCTTTTCGGTTTCGGAAAGATCGGTTCGTTCTTTTATTGTATCAAGACTCTCATGATCGGGGCGGTTGAAAAAGTCAAACTTAGTTCCGCGGTTGCACAGATGAACCGTATGAGCCGCAACGGGAATTACCGCCTTGTAGTCAATATCGCCCTCACATATTATTACGTTATGCGTTTCCGATAAAATCATAAGATCAATAAAGATCATAGGTGTCATTTCGGCAAGAAAGTGCTTTTCTCTTTCGTCGATAACCTTGCGCGGCAGCGCCCAGAAGTCCTTGACGTTGTATTCCTTTTCAAAGTCATAGCACATATACGGCTGATAGAGGGGATCAGCAGCCTTGCGGAGCCTATCTCTGCCGTCATCCGTTCTGTAAACATAAAAGCTGTATTTATCGCGCAGTCTGTTGGAAACGGTGGTTTTTCCTCTGCCCCAGATAAAATACACATTTTTCAGCCTGTTTCTGATTATATTGTCTGAGATATACATTATTCCTGCAACTCCTTTATCCTGTCTCGCAGATAAGCCGCGTGCTCAAAGTCCAGGAGCTTTGCCGCCTTTTTCATCTCGACGGTGTACTGCGCTATCAGCTTCTCGCGTTCGCGGCGAGGGAGCTTGCGCAGGTCTGACTTCTTGCCATTGCGTTTCCTGTCGTCGGTCTTTTTGGTGATCTCCAGAACGTCGCGAACGTCCTTGATAATGGTTTTCGGGATAATCCCGTTTTCGGTATTGTAGCGTTTCTGTATCTCGCGACGGCGCTGAGTTTCGGTGATAGCCAGCTCCATTGACCGCGTGACCTCGTCCGCGTACATTATTACCGTACCCTCGGAGTTGCGCGCGGCGCGTCCTATCGTCTGAACGAGCGATGTTTCCGAGCGCAGAAAGCCCTCCTTGTCCGCGTCGAGAATAGCCACCAGCGAGACCTCGGGGATATCCAGACCCTCGCGGAGCAGATTTATCCCGACCAGCACGTCGAACTCTCCGGAGCGCAGATCGCGTATTATCTCCATACGCTCGATAGTGTCGATGTCGTGGTGCATATAGCGGACTTGTATTCCCGCCTTGTCAAGGTACTCGGTCAAGTCCTCCGCCATTTTTTTGGTGAGCGTGGTTACAAGAACGCGCTGTTTCTTTTCAATGCGGATGTTTATCTCGGAGATCAAGTCCTCAATCTGTCCCTCGGTGGGCTTGACGATAATTTCCGGATCGAGCAGTCCCGTAGGACGTATTATCTGTTCGACGATCTGCGTTGAGCGGTCGCGTTCAAAATCGCCCGGAGTTGCCGAAACGAAAACCGCCTGCGGTATTTTCCCGTAGAACTCGTCAAAGTTGAGCGGTCTGTTGTCGTAAGCGCACGGCAGTCTGAACCCGTAATCCACGAGGTTTTTCTTTCGCGCGACGTCGCCGCCGTACATTCCGCGAACCTGCGGCAGGGTTACGTGGCTCTCGTCCACCATAAGCAGAAAATCCTCGGGGAAGTGGTCTATAAGCGTTATCGGAGTGCTCCCCGGGGACCTGCGTGCCAATACGCGCGAGTAGTTTTCAACGCCTTTGCAGGTGCCGATTTCGCGCAGCATTTCCATATCGTAGCGGGTGCGCTGTTCAATTCTCTGCGCCTCTACGAGCTTGTTATTGTCCTTGAAGAACTTAACGCGTTCTTCCATTTCGTTTTCAAGCTCCTCTAAAGCCTCCTCCATTTTCTCCCTGCCGATAATGTAATGCGAGGCGGGAAAAATCATGGTGTGCAGAATAGTAGCGCGAGTGTTGCCGGTAACAACTTCGAATTCGCTGAGCCTGTCTATCTCATCGCCGAAGAACTCCACGCGGACTGCTGTTTCGTTGGTGCTGCCTGCGGGGAAAATCTCCAGAGTATCGCCCTTTACGCGGAATTTATTACGCACGAAATTAAGCTCGTTTCTTTCATACTGCATCTCAACGAGCTTTTGTATAACTTCTTCGCGCGATATCTCCTGCCCCTGACGAAGCGAAAGCGTATTAGAGCGGTAATCGTCGGGACTTCCGAGCGAGTAAATGCAAGATACGGACGATACAATAATAACGTCGCGACGCTCCGCAAGAGAGGCGGTCGCCGAGTGCCGCAGACGGTCTATCTCGTCGTTTATCGCGCTGTCCTTTTCAATGTACGCGTCGGTGGAGGGAATATAGGCTTCGGGCTGGTAGTAATCGTAATAACTGACAAAAAATTCCACAGCGTTATTCGGGAAAAACTCACGAAACTCCGAGCAGAGCTGCGCTGCGAGCGTCTTGTTATGAGCGAGTATGAGAGTGGGCTTGTTCACATTTGCGATAATATTCGCCATTGTGAAGGTCTTGCCCGATCCCGTAACGCCGAGCAGAGTCTGCTCCTTGTCGCCGCGCAGTACCCCTTCGGACAGCATGGAAATAGCCTCGGGCTGATCGCCCGTAGGCTTGTATTCGGAATGAAGCTCAAACTTCTTTAACGATTTAGACGTGTCCACGTTACAATAACTCTCCTTTTTATAATCATATTCATAAGTATATTATACACGTGAACTTAGTCTTTGTCAATAGGGAATTTGAAAATCAGCTCCAAATATCTTTCATTAGCTCCATGGAGCGCAGCGAATGACCCGTATCTCCGCAAATAATAATGTGGTCGGTGAGCGAAAGTCTTATCTTTTGGAGAAGATCGGCAAACTCGCGAGTGGTGTTGATATCTGCGTTTGAGACAAGACTGCTGCCTGACGGGTGATTGTGTACAAGCACCATATTTACGCAGTCAGCAGCGATCGCGCCCTGAACGGCGGTTCTCGCGTCAAGGTTAGCGAAATCAGTGCTTCCTCTGCCTACCTCGGATTGCGATATAAGGTTGAGCTTGCTGTCGAGATAAAGCGCGTAGATTATCTCCCTTGATGTTGGCAAAGTGTAAAGAGAGCAGCAATATTCAATGATTTTCTTTGACGAGTTGAGTGAGATATTTTTCGGCTTTTTTGTGGTCAATACCCTGAAAAATTCACCGAAGAAGCTGATCCTTATTGCTGCAGTTTCACCAACGTCCTTGACCGCCTTAAGCTCGTCGATACTCGCCTCGAACACCTTTTCAACAGATCCGAAGCGCGAGATCAGTCTGTGGCTGATCTCATTGGTATTGCACCGAGTATAGATCGAGAAAAGAAGCATTTCAAGCTGTTCGTGATCCTCAAAACAGTTAATGCCGTTTTCGACAAATTTTTTGAACATTCTTTGTCTGTGCCCCTTGTGAAGTTCGCCGTCTCCCAAAACAAATCACCTCATACAATAAATATAGTTTTGTATTGTTGCCCACTATGTGTAACATCGCAATTGCCATTATTAAATTAAAAAAACCTCTACAAACCGTATAACAGTACGGATCATAAAGGCAATTTTATGTCTGACCACTATGAAATAGATTTTCTTTCAGCCGTACAGAAAATACAATTCCCAGTAAAGACAACGCTTCACTGGGAATAGGAGCGGCAGTTTGCCGCTGGTACGCCCGATGCGATTCGAACGCACGACACATAGCGTCGGAGGCTATTGCTCTATCCAGCTGAGCTACGGGCGCATATAAAAAACAGTTAAAAATTTTAGTTGAAAATAAACTCCAACTAAAATTTTCAACTGTTAACTATATTTGGTGATCCACCCGGGAATCGAACCCGGGACACCCTGATTAAAAGTCAGGTGCTCTACCGCCTGAGCTAGTGGATCGATTGTGCAACGTTGATATTATACCAAAAATAAAGTGATTTGTCAACCCCTTTTTCCAAAAAAAAAATTTTTTTGAGCAAAAATTATGCAAATTTTTGAAAAAATAACGGTAAAATATTGCAAATTCAGCTGCAATGTGTTATACTATACTATGTATGATTATATGGAAAAGGGGCGATATCGTGGATATCAATGTTGGAGACATTCTTGTAATGAAGAAGAACCACCCGGGCTGCGGCAGCAGCCAAATGAGAGTACTGCGCGTAGGCGCGGACTTCAAGCTGACATGTATGGGCTGCGGACATACGTTTATGACCGCGCGGTCAAAGTGTGAGAAGAAGATAAAGTCCGTTATCCGCGATATTGCGGAGGAAAAAGGTTAGCGTCGACGGTTTTTCCAAAGAAGCGGTAAGTTTAACGGAGGTGGAAAATGCTGGAGAAAATCGGTATGGCGCAGGCACGATATGACGAGATAAACGCGAAGCTTTCCGACCCCAAGGTGGTCGCGGACAACAAGCTGTACACGGAGCTTATGCGCGAATATAAAAGCTTGACCCCGCTTATAGATATGTATAGGCAGTATCTTAAAGCGGAGCATGATTACGAGGACGCCAAATCGGCGCTTGACGACAGCGCTCTCGATGCGGAATTCCGTGAAATGGCGGAGGAGGAAATGCTTTCCGCGAAAAGTGAAATGGAGAAGTTCAGCGAGGAGTTGAAGATACTGCTCCTGCCGCGCGACCCCGACGACGACAAGAGCGTTATCGTCGAGATACGCGCCGGAGCGGGCGGCGAGGAAGCGGCGCTGTTTGCGAATTCAATGTTCAGAATGTATTCAATGTATGCAGCTGGTCAAGGCTGGAGGATCGACATAATGAGCAGCAATCCGACAGAGCTCGGGGGCTATCGCGAGATAAGCTTCGGGGTAGAGGGCGAGGGTGTGTACGCTAAGCTGAAATACGAAAGCGGAGTTCACAGGGTTCAGCGCGTTCCAGAGACTGAGTCGCAGGGGCGCATACAGACCTCGACGGTGACTGTCGCGGTGCTGCCCGAGGTCGAGGAGGTCGACGTGAATATCAATCCCGCAGACCTGACGATACAAACGTTTCGTTCCAGCGGAGCGGGCGGTCAGCACATCAACAAGACCGAGTCCGCGGTGCGCATAATCCACCACCCGTCGGGAATGGTGGTTGAATGTCAGGAAGAGCGTTCGCAGATGAAGAACAAGGACAAGGCAATGAAAATGCTGTACAGCCGCCTTTACGAAGCGGAGCAGACCGCGCGCGACAGCGCGATAGCCGAGGAGCGCCGCATACAAGTCGGCACTGGCGACCGCTCGGAGCGCATACGTACCTACAATTTCCCGCAGTCGCGGGTTACCGACCACCGCATAGGATTAACGCTGTACAAGCTCGATGATATGATGAACGGCGGCTGCGATGAGGTCTTTGAGGCACTCCGTGTCGCGGATTATTCCGCAAAGCTGCTGAAACAGGGGTAATAGACGTGAATTTTGATACAAGGCTGATCCCTTACGGCAGGGAGAGCGTTCGCGATGCGGCGGAGCTGCTGGAGCACGGCGAGCTTGTCGCGATACCGACCGAAACGGTCTACGGTCTCGCGGCGGACGCGTTGAACGAAAACGCCGTGAAAAAGATATTCCTTGCCAAGGGCAGACCGCAGGACAATCCGCTTATCGTGCATATTTCGAGTATGAAAATGCTCTCGCCGCTCGTGAGGGAGATACCCGATACCGCGAAAGTGCTTGCGGAGCGGTTCTGGGGCGGACCGCTGACCATGATATTTCCGAAGTCGGATAAGATACCGAGCGTGACGAGCGGCGGACTTGACACGGTAGCTGTGAGAATGCCCGCAAGCGAAGCCGCACGCGAGATAATCAGAAAGTGCGGATTTCCGCTCGCCGCGCCCTCGGCTAACCTTTCGGGCAAGCCGAGCCCGACAACGGCGCGTCACGTTTTTGAGGATATGAACGGCAGGATACCGCTTATAATCGACGGCGGCGAGTGCGCTGTCGGCGTGGAAAGCACGGTCATCTGCTTTAAGGGCGATAAAATACACATTCTGCGCCCCGGAGGAATTACGGCGGAAATGCTGTCGCAGTTCTGCGAGGTGGAGGTCGACAAGGCGGTCACGGCGCAGCCGGAAAAGGATGAGCGCGTTCTCTCGCCCGGAATGAAGTACAAGCATTATTCCCCGAAAGCGGACGTGTATGTCGTCAACGCTCACGGAAAGGCGTTCGAGGAGTACTGCACCAAGCGTTCACGATATGAAAATAAATTGATTGCGTTAGGCGCGGGAGTATCCGAGCATGGGGTTTTCCTCGACTATGGCAGTACACCCGAGATACAGGCGCAGCGACTGTTCGCGCTGCTGCGCAGGGTGGATGATCTCGGCGCGAAAACCGTTCTAGTGGAAATGCCCGAGCAGAGCGGAATGGGGCTTGCGGTGTATAACCGGCTGCTCCGCGCGGCGGGATTTAAGATTATCAAAATGGGGGATAGTAAATGAAAAAAATAAAAACCAAACAATTGCAGATATTAACGGATATTGATCTTGTCTGGGATTTTATGACCGAGATATACGATCCTCACTATAATAACGGCGCGGCTGCTCCTTTTTTTGAGTATGCGATAACGTCTTCGTGGATGAATAAGGAATATCTTCATCTTAACAGATTCTGGATAGACGGCGATAAGGTTGTGGGATTTGTTTTTACTGAAGACCCCGTTACAAACATCTTTTTCAATTTGCGTCCCGGTTATGAGGAACTGGCTGATGAAATGTTTGAATATGCGGAGAAAAGCTTTCCCGATATCGGAGGGGAAAAAGAACCGGTTCTCTTTCCGGGACAGAGGGCATTGATACGGGCAGCCGAAAAAAGAGGCTATAAGGTCGCGTATGAAAATGTGGATATGCTGTTCGATTTTAAAAGCTCGGAATTAAATTATGAGCTTCCCGAGGGATTTCATTTCGTCGATCCGCTCAACGCCGATCCCCTGAAACTTGCGAAATGTATGTGGAACGGCTTTAATTCCGAAGAACTCGGAGCGTTTGAGAATTGGGAGAAACCAAATTACGAAAAGACGTGGGATCCGCATAGAGCATATAACGGTGTTTTAAGCTCAACTATCGCACCGCCGCCGCACTCAACTTATCAATATAATGTAATTATCGCCGATGATAATGACGATTATGTGTGCTTTTCGGGAATGTGGTGGGTTTCCGGGAATAAGCTGGCTTATATGGAGCCGTTGTGTACGGTTCCCGAATACAGAAAAAGAGGACTGGCGGCAGCGGCGCTTACACAGCATTACAGATGCCTGAAGGTGCTCGGTGCCGAGTATATGACCGGCGGCGGAAATGATTTTTACCGAAAGATAGGCTATGAGGACAAAATACATTGGCTTCATTGGAAAAAAACATTGCGATGATTGGTACAAGACCGTTTACAGAAGGCTTTTCGTGTATGAGGTATAATAATGGTAAATTTGCCAAACATTATGATAATAGGCTTGACGGGGCAGAGCGGCGCGGGGAAGTCAACTGTATGCAAAGTATTCGCAGAGAGCGGCTTTAGCATTATCGATTGTGACGATATCGCGCGAAAAACCGCCAATAACCGACGATTCCTTGACGAGATACCGCGGCGGTTTACGGGGGAGCTGCTGAACCCAGACGGCACTCTGAACCGCACTGCGACCGCAAAGCTCATCTTCACCGATGAGGAAAAACGCGGACTTTATCAGCGAATAATTTTTCCGTACATTGTGAACGGGATAATTCGAGGGATAAAATCGTCAAGAGGCTTTGTTCTGCTTGATGCGCCGACGCTCTTCGAGGCTAAGCTCGAAATGGTCTGCGACAAAATAGTGAGCGTTACGTCGGACACGGACAAATGCGCGGAACGCATTATCAAGCGCGACAAAATAACTCCGGAACAAGCCCGCGAGCGGCTTTCCTCGCAGCACGGCGCGGAGTTCTTCAAGGAGCGCTGCGACTTCAATATAGAAAACAACGGCACGCTTGAAGAGCTAATATCAAGCGCGAAACGAATAACAGAGAAATTAAGGACAGAGACAGACAATGAACAGATACAGACGTAAACGGAGCACAGCTCCCGTGATGATTGCCGTAGTGCTGATATTTGCATTGATTATCGGTATTGTCGGGTATTTCGGATATCGTTATTATCTTGAAAAGACCTATCCGCTCGGATATCAGGATTATGTCGAGCGTTACGCAAAGGAAAACCGCGTCAGTAAATATCTGGTGTACGCGGTGATAAAGACCGAGAGCGGTTTTCGTCCCGACGCGGTATCGGACGTCGGAGCGCGGGGGCTTATGCAGATAATGGAGGACACTTTCGACTGGATAAAATTCAAGTCGGACGACGAGGAAACCGTCTACTACGATATGTACGACCCGAAAACCAATATCGACTTCGGGTGCAGACTTCTCGGCTATCTCTATGAGGCATTCGGCAATGTAGAAACGGTTGCGGCGGCTTACCACGCGGGGAGGGGCGGGGTCAACGAATGGCTTGAGGACAGCCGATATTCAAAGGACGGCGTTCATCTGGATGTTATCCCGATACCCGACACCGCGCATTATGTTGACAAGATAACTAAAGCTATGGATATGTATATCGAGCTTTATGATAAATGATTGAAAGGAATGGTTTATTATGGCAAAGAAAGAAAATATAACGGCGAAAGAGCTTAAAGAACAGCTTTTCCTGCAAAAGAAGAACGCGTATCTGCGTATGAGCGACGCGGAAATAAAGAAGTGCGACAAGTTCTGCGAGGGCTACAAGGCGTTTCTCGACGCTGCAAAGACCGAGCGCGAGGCAACGGTGTTCATCGAGCGCGAGGCTAAGGCTAAGGGCTTTGTTTCGTTCGACAAAAACAAGACCTACAAGACCGGCGACAAGATATACTATGTGAACCGCGAGAAATCGATAATACTCGCGGTGATCGGCAAAGAGCCTATCGAGAACGGCGTTAATCTCGTTGCGGCGCATATCGACTCCCCGCGCCTTGATATGAAGCAGAACCCACTCTACGAAAAGGACGATATAGGCTACTTCAAGACTCACTACTACGGCGGAATCAAGAAGTATCAGTGGCCCACCGTTCCGCTGTCTCTGCACGGTGTTATCGTCAAGGCGGACGGCACAAAGATAACCGTAACCATAGGCGAGGACGACAGCGATCCCGTATTCTGCGTTTCCGACCTGCTCCCGCACCTAGCGAATTCGCAGTACAAGCGCCCGACCACCGAGCTTATCCGCGGCGAGGAACTGAACATCATCATAGGCTCGCGTCCGTTCAAGGACGATGAGGCAAGCGAGAGAGTAAAGCTCAGCCTTATGATGATATTGAATGAGAAGTACGGCATAATCGAGGGAGACTTCCTTTCGGCGGAGCTTGAGGCAGTCCCCGCGTTCAAGGCGCGTGATATCGGCTTTGACAGAAGTCTTGTCGGCGGATACGGTCAGGATGACAGGGTTTGCGCGTATACCGAGCTTATGGCGATACTGAACGCGAAGTCGGTCAAGAGGACTGCGGTAGCTATCCTTACCGATAAGGAGGAGACGGGTTCGGACGGCAACACGGGTCTGCGCTCGGCGTATCTGAAGTATTTTATCGCCGATCTCGCGGCGACGTTCGGCGTTCGCGGCAGAGAAGTGCTGTCCAATTCGAGATGCCTTTCCGCTGACGTTAACGCGGCATACGATCCGACGTTTCCCGATGTTTTTGAGAAAAACAACGCATGTGTGCTGAACGGCGGCGTTTGCGTTACCAAGTACACGGGCTCGCGCGGAAAGAGCGGTACCTCGGACGCGTCTGCGGAGTTTGTTGGCGAGGTAAGGCATTTGCTCGACAGCAAGGGCGTTATCTGGCAGACGGGCGAGCTCGGCAAGGTCGATATCGGCGGCGGCGGAACGGTCGCGGCGTATATCGCCAATCTCAACGTTGACACTATTGACGTGGGCGTGCCCGTAATGAGTATGCACGCGCCGTTTGAAAT
>CAJUMS010000064.1 GCA_910587465.1 uncultured Oscillospiraceae bacterium | reverse complement strand
CACGACGCTCTTCCGATCTCGAGATAGTAACGCGCTGCGAAAGCGTAATGAGCGAGCTTCGCGAAAAGGACAAGAAGATCGAGTCTATGCAGCAAGCGGCGGCGAACGCTCAGCTCGGCAATCTTGCTGAGAAGGACGTGAACGGCGTTAAGGTCATCACGGCTGCGCTTGATAATACGGGCTCTGACGGTCTGCGCAAGATCGGTGATTCGTTGGCGGATAAGTACGACTGCTTTGTTGCGGTCCTCGCGGGAACAAACGAGGGCAAGTTCAATATCCTTTGCAAGTGCTCTAAGAGTGCAGTGGCTAAGGGCGCGAACGCGGGTACGATAGTCCGCGAAGTCGCTGCCGTTGCCGGCGGAAAGGGCGGTGGAAAGCCCGATCAAGCTATGGCGGGCGTTCCTGACGCATCAAAGCTCGGCGACGCGCTGAACGCGGCGGTGGATATCGCGGCTAAGTATATAGGGTAATAATATTGGCGAAACAAGGCAGCGGCTGCCTTGTTTCTTGCCTATAATGAGGTAATACGGAGGAAATTTTATGGATTGTTTGTTCTGCAAGATAATAGCGGGTGAAATCCCTTCGACGAAGGTTTATGAGGACGATGAGATACTTGCGTTTCGTGACATCGCTCCTCAAGCTCCCACCCATATTCTGGTAATACCCAAGGAGCACATCGGAGGCGTCGACGAGTTGAAGGAGGAGAACTCGCTTGTTGTCGCGCATATCTTCACCAAGATCGCCGAGATCGCGCGTAAAGAAGGTCTTGCCGACGGCTACCGCGTGGCGTCGAATATCGGAGAGCACGGATGTCAGAGCGTTAGGCATCTGCACTTCCATATTCTGGGCGGCAAGCAGCTGAACGGAAGTATGGTATAATGAGTAAAATTGACGAGAACCGTCTAAAGGCGGATTTAAAGGCGGGGCAGCTCGCAAGGGCGTATTTCCTGTACGGTAAAGAGGACTATCTTGTGCGGTTTTTCGCGAACAAGATAACGGAGCTCGCCGCACCAGAGGACGCGCGCGACATGAATTTCGTGAAGTACACGGAGACGCCGAAAGCCGACGTACTGTCAGATCAGCTGGAGAATATGCCGTTTTTCTCGGAGTATAAGTGCGTGTTGATAAAGGACTTGGATATCGAGAGCATGGATAATATTGAGCACAAGGCGTATCTGGCGCTGCTTGAGAATATTCCCGAGACAAGCGTGCTTATCATCGCTCAGGAGAATATCGAGTACGATATGAAGAAGCTCAAAGCCAAGACCAAGAAGCTTATTGAAGCGGTCGAGAGCGTGGGCGTGTCGTGCGAGATGAAGTACCTGTCGGCGGGCAAGGTCGCGCAGAGGGCTCAGCGGGAGGCGGCTAAGGCGGGGTGTTCGATATCTCCGCAGAATGCCGCGTATCTGGCACAGGAGTGCGGAAACAGCCTGACCGCGCTCGAGAACGAGCTTGCAAAGCTGTGTGCATATAAAAACGGCGGCGAGATCACTGCCGAGGATATTGAAGGTCTTGTTCCGAAACGAATTGATACGAATATCTACAACCTCGCGAAGGAGCTTTTTGCGGGGCGGACGAGCAGCGCGCTGGAGATACTCAACGATGTGTTCGCGCAGAATACGGAGCCGATAATGATACTTTCAACTCTGTCGGGACACTTTACCGATCTGTACAGGGCTAAGCTCGGGTCGCTCGCAAAGAAGTCGTCGTATGACGCGGCTAAGGCGTTCAAATATCCTCCGAACAGGAGCTTTGTAATGGACAGCGCATACCGCAGCGTCGGCAGGCTCTCCGAGCGCTATCTCGGCGATTGTGTGGCGGTGCTGTATAAAACGAATAAGCTGCTCAATTCGTCCAAGGCGGATAAAAGGCAGCTTATCGAGCAGGCTATTATTGAGATCGCGGCGCTGGTGAAGTAAATCGGGATTTGACGAGGTGTTATATATGGAAAAAAGTAATCAATCTATAAAGTGGTATCTGATAATAGTTGCAATAGTATGCTATGGTTTAGGCATAGCAGAAATGATTTTTCAGACAGGGGTATTTTATAATATTCTGCAAAAGGGTTTCACTTTGGTTCCTGCTGTAACTGCATTGGCTGTGCGCGGTATAACAAAGGAGAAATATCAAATCCGTTTATCCCTTAAAGTTTGGAAGTATTGGAAAATGTGGTTGTTTAGTGCTTTTGTTCCCGCCGCTACAATCGCTCTTGGTGCGATACTGTATTTTTCTGTTTTCAGCAGTGAATTCAGTGGAGTGTTTGCAATAAGTCAATTAGTTGGCGGCGATGAAAACATTACAATATCAAATCCCTTCATATTTGCGATAGTATGTATTGTTATATCTGCAGTGTGTATTCCCATTCAACTATTGGAGCTTGGTGAAGAAGTAGGCTGGAGAGGATTTCTGTTATGGCATCAGGTAGATAAATATGGGGCAAAAAAAGCCGTATTGATAAATGGCGTAGAATGGGGATTGGCTCATATGCCGCTTATTTATCTCGGTTTCAATTACAGTAATGACAATCCCGGTGCACCGTGGTCAAATATGGCGTTGATGATGTTGTTATGTATTGTTATGGGAATTACATTTTCATTTGTCACATTGAAAACAGGTAATTGTATGTATGCAGCAATAATGCACGGAGTTGTTAATGTCATTGGTGAAATACCAGTATTTTGCTCGGTATCACTTAAAAGCGGACTATTGGGACCAAATCCCACGGGATTAGTTTCAATGTCATTTTTAATCATTCTGGCTGTAATTTTATTTGTAAGGATAAGCAAGCTAAAAATTTCTTCAAACGCAAAATAAATACTATCAACAAATTCTGATTTACGGGAGACTGCAATGCTGAAAATCAAACAAGCCATAATAGTTGAAGGAAAATACGACAAAATAAGATTATCAAACCTCGTGGACGCTATGATAATCCCGACTAACGGCTTTGAGCTGTACAAGAATAAAGAAACTGCCGAGCTTATCAAAATGTTATCGAAAAAAACGGGCATAATAATTTTGACCGACAGCGACAGCGCGGGTTTTCAGATACGCTCACGGCTGCGGAATATCACGCGCGGCGGCGAGGTGATAAACGTTTACATTCCCGATATCATAGGCAAGGAGCGCCGCAAACGTTCCCCTTCCGCGGAGGGAAAGCTCGGCGTTGAGGGCGTTGACGACGAGATACTCCTTGAGGCGTTCCGCAAGGCGGGAGTGTTCGCCGAGGAGCGAACCGTCCCAAAAGACCCGATCACCAAAGCCGACCTTATGGAGCGCGGACTTGTCGGAGGCGAGAACTCCGCGGAAAAGCGCACGAAATTGCAGCGCAGTCTCGGTCTGCCCGTGAGATTATCGGCGAATATGCTGATGGAGATACTCAACGTGATGTACTCTCGGGAGGAATTTTTCGCGGAGCTTGAAAAACTGTAACCTTTTTGTAACCAAATTGTAACCGTTTTGTAATTGAATTGCGGGTGAATATATGCTATAATTGTTGTGTAAGCTCAAAACTTACCACAAATTATGGAAGGATATGGAAACATTCATGAAAAAATTACGGCAATTATACTGACAACGGTTTTACCTGCGGCGCTCACGGGGTGCAATAATGCGGAGGAAAATTCGGAGAGCGTGCCGAGTTCAGACAACGGGTCAAGTTCGACCGCTCCTTCGGAGCCCGAAAGCTCGGCGGTCGAGAGCGCTCCCGAAAGTGTGAACAGTTCCGAAAGTGTTCCCAGCGTTTCCGAAGTGAAGCAGCCTGACGGTGAGCCTACGTTTCTGAAAGGCTTGGACGGCGAGCCGATATACACAAGCGAGATATCGCAAATATTCGTCTACGATACCGAAAAGGGCGAGCGTATCCCGACTGACCAGCTCGATCGTGACAGCTTTTCGGACGTGGTATGCGAGGGCTTTACATACGTTTACATTCCGCGGCCGTCGGTGGATTTTATGTCAGATCCCGAGCTTTTTGAAGCGAGCGAGGAGGGAGATCGTTACTATAACATCGGCGAGGAGCTGCCCGACAGCAGCGAGTTTATCCGTGTAAACGTAGGCGACAAGCTCGGCGGTCTTACCGTAAAAGCCGCGAGCTCTTCTTTTGAAAATCTCGGCTACGAGGACTCGGAGCAGTTTTATGCACAGGGCAATATCGAATTTGAGGGCGAGGTCGAGCTTACGGGGTTTATTGTGGTGAGTGAGGGAAATCCTCTCTATCCCGAAAGCGGCGGAAAAATATTATTTTATCCCGACAGCGAGTCTAGCGTGAAGATACCCCGCACACTTTTTGATATCAATTATGAAGATGATTATAAGGCGCGGCATTATGTTGACAACAGCTTTTACGGCTGGTACGGCGACGGCGGCGGGCTTTCTCTCGGAAATATTTCCGAGATCGACAGCGAGCTGCGCGATGGAGATATGTACGTCAAGGTCAGGGTTATAGTTGGCGATATCGTGTGTGGTGCAGGGTCAACGGCCGTTATCAGGGAAATTGATTTGATTTAGGAGTAATTTATGGTCTTTTCGAGTTTAACGTTTTTATTTGCGTTTCTGGTTATAACGCTTATACTATATTATATAGTCCCGAAAAAACTTAAGAACGTCGTTATACTTGTGAGCGGTCTGCTGTTCTACGCGTGGGGCGAGCCTATTTACGTCCTCGCCATGATACTGAGCACGTTTATTGACTACACGGCGGGGCGGATTATAGACAAGAACGACGATAAGCCAAAGGTGCGCACGGCGTGTCTTATCGTGTCGTTGTTGATGAATCTGGGTCTGCTGGGAATATTCAAGTATTCAGACTTTCTTATCGGCTCGTTTAACGGCTGGTTCGGGCTGGATATACAAAATCCATTTGTAACCGCATACAACGCTTGTCTGGGCGGACTTGTCGGCAAGATAGACAGCCTGCCGCTGCCTATCGGAATCAGCTTTTTCACGTTCCAGTCGATGTCCTACACTATTGACTTGTACCGCCGAAAGATCAAAGTGCAGAAGAACGCCGCGAGCTTTATGGCGTTCGTGACCCTGTTCCCGCAGATAGTCGCGGGACCTATTGTGCGCTATGAGGACGTACAGAACGAGATTGACGACCGCAGGATCACCGAGGATATGCTCGGCAGTGGAATTTCGCGTTTTATAACGGGTCTCGGCAAAAAGGTGCTTATCGCGGACAACATCGGTATGCTCTGGACGGAGATCAAGGCGATGGAGTACTCGCAGCTCTCGGCGGGTACGGCGTGGCTGGGAATACTCGCGTTTACGTTCCAGATATATTTCGATTTCAGTGGATATTCCGATATGGCGATAGGTCTCGGCAAGATGATGGGGTTCAACTTCCCCGAAAACTTCGATTATCCGTATATGAGCCGCAGTATCTCGGAATTCTGGCGGCGCTGGCATATGACCCTCGGAGGGTGGTTCAAGAGCTATGTTTATTTCCCGCTCGGCGGCAGCAGAAAGGGCACGGCGCGGACAGTTTTCAATCTGCTTATTGTGTGGACAATCACGGGTATCTGGCACGGCGCATCATGGAACTTTATGCTATGGGGAGCGTATTTCGGAGTTCTCATAGTGCTCGAAAAGCTGTTCCTCGGAAAGGTGCTCGAGAAGATACCGTCGGTGTTCAGCTGGCTGTATACGTTCGTGCTGGTGGTGTTCGGGTGGATAATGTTCGACGGCGTGGCGCCGGGAACTATAAACTTCGGCGATATGTTTAATCAAGTATTCACGTATATCGGCGCGATGTTCGGTGCGAACGGCGTTTTCGTGGACAACTACGCGACGAACGCGTTCGTCAACTATGGCGTGATGTTCGCGATAGCGGTATTCGGAAGTACCGACGCGCTTAAGACCATTATTGAAAAGATAAAGGAAAAAGCGCCGTCGTGGGTGCAGTATGGCTACCCGATAGCGCAGATGGCGGTAATGCTCGCAAGCGTGGCGTTTATCACCACGTCAAGTTACCACCCGTTCCTGTACTTTAATTTTTAATCAACGCCAAAAGACACAATGTAAAAGTTGCATAGTCAAAAGCCACATACAAAACGCAGCGAAGCGGAGTGAGTGGTGCGGGCTTTTGACTTTTAAATAAGGGGTTACTATGAAATTTAAAATGACACCAAACAAGCTGATGATAGCGCTTTTTGCGATCGTACTACTTGTTATACCGATAATGACGCTGTCGCTCCCGAAGCAGGAGAGGAGTGACAATGAAAACCGCACTCTCGCGAAAATGCCCACGCTAATCGACCAGAACAAGTGGAAAAAAGCGGACAGCATAGACGATTACATCAAGGCGGTGAAGTGGAAGTATATCAACAATCGCGGGGGCAAGGCGTTCAAGGACGACTTCGAGACCTATTTCTGCGACCATTTGGCGGGCAGAGAGATGTGGGTAAAGTCCTCAAACGCGCTGTTAAGGCTTTCGGGACAGCGCGAGCTGAACGGCGTATACACGCTCGATGATCAGCTCGTACAGACCTTCAAGGTCTATAACGAGGCAACGGTAAACGCATCAATAAAGGCGATGAACGCCTTTGCGGAACGTTTCCCGGATATCCCGATGTATATCATGCTCGCGCCTACCTCGCAGGAGATATTCGGATCACAGATACCCTCCTACACGGGACTTATGAGCGAGAAAGCGTTTATAGACAGCGTGTACGCTAAAATGGAGAATATCGGTACGATAGACTGCCTGAGCTACATTTCGGGTCATGCCAACGAATATGTTTACTACCGTACCGACCACCACTGGACCAGTCTTGGCGCATTCTACGCTTATCAGGCGGCGGCTAAGTCCCTGAATTACAGTGCCTACGGACTGAACGCATTCAACATTGAGACTGCCAGCCGTGATTTCCGCGGAACGCTCTACTCGCAAACCCTTGATGACAGTATCAGCCCTGATATCATGGAATACTACCTCCTTGCAAACGGAGAGCCTACCGTTAAGATGACCTGCCGCAACGACCGCGAGGTCAAAGTCTATGACAGCCTTTACGTCCGCGAATTCCTCAATGAAAAGGACAAATATTCGTCTTATACGGGCAGCAACGTGCCTATCGTGACCATCGAGACAAACGTCGACAACGGAAAGAGTCTGCTTATGATCAAAGACAGCTACGCGCATTCGCTCGTGCCGTTTTTGTCCAAGCATTACGGCAAGATAACAATGGTGGACATGCGCTATATCAATACGGGACTGAACAGCCTTATCAATATGGACGAGTTCACCGAGGTTATGTTTATGTACAATGTCATAGGCTTTTCCGAGGACGGCGATATCCCCAAGCTGGCTCTGACGAGATGAGGGAGCTGACATTTACCGTGAGTACGGAGGACAGCGAACTGACGACGCTGGATCTACTTCGTAAGCTGGGTTTCTCGCACAGGAGCATCACCAAGCTCAAGCAGAGCGGCGGTGTCACGCGCGGCGGCGAAGTCCTCCGTACTATCGACAGAGTGAACGGTGGTGACGTTATCCGCGTCGTTATTGACGACAGTGCAAGCGAAAACGTTGTGCCTAACCCCGATATCCGCGCGGCGGCAGTCTTTGAGGACGATGATGTGATCGTTTTCGACAAGCCGCCGTTTCTGCCGGTTCACCCGTCGATACTGCACAGAACGGATACCCTCGCAAACCTGTGCGCGGCGATGTTTCCGAATGCGGCGTTCCGCCCGATAAACAGGCTCGACAGGAACACTTCGGGCTTGTGCGTTTGCGCAAAGAACAGACATGCCGCGTCGCAGCTTACAAAGAGCGTTTCCAAGACCTACTTTGCCGTAGTGGACGGTATTATAGAGGGGAGCGGCGAAATTGACATGCCGATAGGACGGACGGGAGACAGCATAATAAAGCGCGCGGTAAGGCAGGACGGACAGCCTGCCGTTACGCATTATAACGCCGTTTTGTATAAGAACGGCAGGACGATGTTGGAGATAACGCTCAAAACGGGCAGAACCCACCAGATACGCGTTCATTTTGCGCATATCGGTTATCCTCTGTGCGGCGACGATATGTACGGCGGCGACTGCTCGGCGATAGACAGACAGGCTTTGCATTGTGGACGGGTCGAGTTTTCGCAGCCCGTGACCGGGGAGCGTATATCGCTTGAGAGCACACTTCCCGAGGATATAAGGAGTTTGATTGAATAAATGAAGGAAAGATTATTGTGTGTAATTTTAGCGCTGACGGTTATGCTGAGCGGCTGTTCTTCCGATAAAGTTACTGTGAACGGCAATTCAGCCGAGGTCTCCGCGGCTGGAGTAAGTATAGTGTTTCCCGAGGACTGGAAAGTTTATTCGGGAAACGATATCTACGAAGTTACATACAGCCGCAATCCCGATAATTACTTCTCGGCGGAGGCTCTGAAAAAAGATATGGAGGAAAACGGAGAACATTATATCGTTTACGCCGAAGCACCCGCCGAGGACGCACTTGCGCTTTTTTCGTCGCAATCACTTGAGGACAGCGTGAACGAGGAGCTGAATGTTGGCTCGCTAGCTAGGACAACACATGACAGCACGGTGTTCGAGTACCGTGTAAACGGTTACTACACCGAAAGCAGTCTCACCGAGGAGACCATAGACGGTGTGAGCGGTTGGCTCTCGGATATAATGGTCTTCAAGGAGCGGGGTGGCGAAGCGATTTCCGAGCAGCGTGAGTTTATGTTTGAAAAGGCAAAAACAGTGTACTCCCTGCGGATTATCACGCAAGGGATTATCAGCGAACAAACGCAAAAGATAGCGATATCCGTGATATAATATAATAACGAACATAGATTGTCGTTTAAGTGTGTTGTAAGTTTTCTTTATCAGCGCAATTATGCCTACGGCAAAATGCTGCCAAAAGCAACGCGGGAATATTTGTGTATTTCAAGGCGGTTTTGGCGAAAATGACGAAAAAATATGCGGGCAAGCGGACAACAAAGCATGAAGCGCGGTCTTTGTGCGATGTTGCCCTAATTGTTATGTTAGACAAAAAAATAAAAAAAAACTGTAAATTTTTTAGATTTTTTTAAATAATACTTGATTTATTTAAGTGAATATTGTATAATGATAGAAGGATTATTCTGCACAATAGTGTAATTTTGACACGGTGCGTTGAAAATACGGTTGAAAAAGGGTTTGATGCGTTTGATTTTTGGCAGCAAGGTCATAAAGGTCGAGGTGCTGGACGAGAAGGGGAATATCATAATCGCAGCCGAAAAGGGGTTTGTTGTCCCTAAAAATATGCAGTCCGATGAGGATTGTATCGTAATGATAAAGGGAAAAAACCTCCCCGAGCTTGACCACAACAGGATTGTTTCGGTCGTTACAACGACAAAAAGCGGAGACAGAATAAAGTATTCCGGCGCGGTATCGGTCTCAATGGAGACGCAGATGAACATTCAGCTGCTGCGCTCGGGAGATACGAGGGTGCTCGAGGAGCGCCGCAGATTTTTTAAGATCAAGGTACACGAAAAGGGGAAGGCGCTGTTCTTCGTCCGTGATGAGAAAACCATAAGGTTTGATGAGCCTTTGACGATAGAGGTGCTGGATATAAACGTCGGCGGTGTGTTTCTGATGTGCGATCAGGACAAGGCGGAGTTTATGCTTGATGATCTGATTTGTGTGGAGATAGACCTGTTTATGGATTATCCGTTGAACGCTGCGGTGAAAGTGCTGAGAGTGCAGCGCGATTCCGAGGGCAATATCTGCGGCTACGGGTGCGAGTTCCAGGGGCTTACCGCGGCACAGGAGGATTATATCGGACGGTTCATCTACAAGGTGCAGTCCGAACAGCGGCAGAAAGAAGTCGCGATGGAAGAGATGTTTTGACGCAGCCGCACAATACGGTGGGCGCCACCATAAATTTAAATTATTTTCAGGGGGATAGACGATGAGAAAATCAACTCTTAAATTTGCTTTGATAGGTATTTTGCTTATCTTCGCAATAGCTCCCGTTCTTATTTTGGGAGTTGTAGGAACGTTTTCGATAATCGGGTACAGCAACGATGTAAGAATGAACGAGCTTTCCACCGTTTCCATGTCAAAGGCAGGTGCGGTCGAGACTATTATGTCGGGCTATATCGCTGATGCAACTGCTTTGTCTAAGATGGACACGGTAGTCCAGAACGCGAAAAATAACGACGGCGTGGCTTGGGACACTATAAATTCTTTCACGGACAATAATGCGGATATCTATGATACGCTTATTGTTGATACCAACGGCAATGTTCTTATCTCTTCAAAAAATATTGAACAGGGCAGCTTTGAGCACTTCAACGCGGACGGTATGCCCGTTGTATCGGGGCTGGTATCGTGGGAGAAGTACGGTTTTGACGCTATGTACGTATGCCGTGAGGTCTATGCAAATCCCGACAACAAAACCGGCGGCAAGCTCGGATATATCTGCTTGATAATTTCCCCCGAGTCGGACAGCATGCTTATGAAGGCTCTTTCGGGTACATACCTTGAGACTAATGCATACTTTGCGCTTATTGACAATAACGGCAATATGCTGAATTACGACAACAACGGCTCCGCCAAGAAGAGCGGAGAGGTAGACGCGGCGCTGACTGCCGAAAAGGACAATATCTTCAATCTTACACAGAATGTTTCGGGAGACAGCTCAAGCAATTTGAGTTCGGTTACAGGCAGAGCTGGAAAGTATGCGTACTCATGCGGAGCTATCACGAATGTGACTAACTGGAGATGGGTAGGTATCGTTGATGCCTCGATATTTACGGCGTTTGCGTTCAAAACTAATATGATCGGTTGGATTGCGATCGTTGTAATGGCTGTTCTTGCGGCTGTGATTGCTATGGTCGTTATTGGAAGATTTATCGGCGGTATGCAGCAAATGCTTAATACTATGAGCAATATCAATACGGAGGAGGGTATCTCGGGTCTTCGCTTCAATATCAAGAAGGGCAAGAGTGAGCTTGAGATGATTCAGGCGTCGTTCAACGATTTCCTCGATGAGGTTTATATCAACGGAGAGCGTTACAGAACCATTGCCGAGCTGTCCGACAATATGCTGTTTGAGTGGGACTTCCACAAGGAGACCATGTATGTTTCGGACAATACGCTGGCGAAATTTGATCTGAACACTCAGGGCGCGACGCTCTCCAACGGTAAGTTCCTCGATTCGCTGATGACTCCCGATGATGCGGAGAAATATAAGCGCGACATAAATACCCTGCTTAAGAACCAATCGGGTTACAGCGCGGAGTATCAGTTGAAGGCAAAGAGCGGCGCTACCGTATGGGTATCGTTCCGCGCGACTTGCATCACAGACCGTCTCGGTGAACCGCTCCGTGTAATCGGCGTTATGACGGATATCGATAACGAGAAGAAGATGGAGCTTCAGCTCTCCGAGCGTGCGAGCTATGACTTCCTGTCTCAGCTTTACAACAGAAGTACGTTTATCAGAATGCTGTCCTCCGAGCTTGACCGCAGAGGACCGAAGAAGATCGGCGTTATGTTTATAGACGTCGACGACTTCAAGTTTATCAATGACCGTTACGGACACACCGTCGGTGATGAGGTTATCCGTTTCGTTGCGGATACGATCCGCAAAAAAGTTGATGAAAAGGGCGGTCTCGCGGGACGTTTCGGCGGTGACGAGTTCGTACTTTGCTATACCGATCAGGCGGACGTTGCTAATCTTGAGCAGATCGCGATGGACATTATCGACGAGCTGTATCTTGGCTACACAACTGCCGAGGGTATGCTTATCAACGTAAGAGCGTCTATCGGTATCTCCTACTGTCCCGACCATACGGAGGACGTTAACGAGTTGCTGTCGTTCTCGGATACGGCGATGTACTTTGTTAAGAAGAACGGTAAAACCAACTATCACGTTTATGTTCCGGAGGATAGCGCATCAGGTGAGTATATTGATCCCGAGGGATTTTGATGCGGTCGGCAGCTTTTGAATAGTTTGAATAAAACTAAGGGCGCGCGGTTATTCTCGCGCCCTTATTCACTAAAAATTTTCCGGAGGACTGATTGTATTGGCAAAGGTAATTGCGGTAACTAATCAAAAGGGCGGCGTCGGAAAGACGACTACATGCAGCGCGCTCTGCGGCGGACTTTCCGCTATGGGATATAAGGTATTGGCGGTTGATCTCGACCCGCAGGGAAATCTCAGTTTCAGTCTGGGTGTGGAGGTTGAGGATAATTTCACGATTTACGACGTAATGAAGGGCAACTGTGACATCGGCGATGCGATAATAAGCGGCGAGACCTGCGACGTAGTTCCGTCAAATATATTGCTGTCCGGTCTGGAGCTTGAGATGACAGGCGTTGGCAGAGAATATGTTCTCCGCGAGCAGCTCGGCGACGTTGCCAAGAAGTATGATTATATCATACTCGACACGCCCCCCGCACTGTCGGTGCTGACGATAAACGCGTATACCGCGTCGGACGAGCTTATTATCCCGATGCTTTGCGAGATATTGTCGCTTCAGGGTATCGCGCAGCTCAAGCAGACGATCTTCGCGGTAAAACGCTATTACAACAAGGCGTTGTGCGTACGCGGCATACTGCTGAATAAGTACAATCCGCGTTATACGTTGACAAAAGAGGTCGAGGAGCTTGCGGAGCTGATAGCACAGCAGCTCGACACGTCGATATTCAAGACCAAGATCAGCGCTTGTGTAAGCATCGCAGAGGCGCCTGCTCACGGAGAGAGCGTTATCACCTATTCACCGAAATGCAGGGCGACTATTGAATATAAGGCTTTTATCAAGGAGCTTATAGGTCCGCACGAAAAGAAGGCTAAGCTTAAGAAAAACGGAGCGAAATAAATGGGCAGAAAACCTCGCAGTCCCGAGACAAAGCCTAGGTCTCCAAAGAGGTCAGAGGAGGTCAAGACCGATAATTCGGGCAATAAGACCCCGCAGGTGATGCGGTTGGTGGAACATGATAAAAATGCGGTCAACCCCGTTATTCTGGCGGGGAAGAGCCGCGTTCCGAAGCAGCTGCGCGGTCGTGAGCCGCTGTCGCGGCTTATGAGAATGGACCTCGGCGAGGAGTTTGCCGACAGGTCGGAGGATTCGGTCGTCGTGAACCTTACCGAGGCGGCTATCGAATACGAAGCGCCGGAGATACTTGACCGCTTCAATGCGTGCAGCTGTCACAAGTGTGTAGAGGTGTTTTCGCGGATAATATCCGAAAAAGTTCCCGCGCGTTTTGCAAGGATCAACAGATCCGCGCGTTCTGGCTCGCGCGAGCTCCGCGAGAGAATGGAGCCCGTGCGCAAGATAGTGCTGTCGGAGATGATAAGGGAGCTTATCGGTAACAAAAAACGCTGTTTCCATGATGAATAATTTGGGAAATTTTACTTGTTGAATTTTTTGGCTATTTATGGTATAATAAGAATGATATCTCAATCTTACAGAAATAACGTAAAAATAACAACATAATATTGGGTATGCCGGCGGCTTGCCGCTGTGGCATATTATGTTAGTTAGGGAATATATGGGAAATTTGTTTGAAATTCAGTAATTTCAGCGTGAAATCAACAGGAGTAAAAAATGGCTTTAGATATCGGAATTGATCTTGGAACAGCAAACATTATAATTACTATTGCAGGTAGAGGTATCGCGCTGAACGAGCCCTCTGTTGTGGCTTACGATAGGAAAAAAAAAGCGGTCGTCGCGGTCGGCACCGCGGCGTACAAGATGATCGGCAGAACGCCTGAATATATCGTGGCGGTGCGCCCGCTCAAGGACGGTGTTATCTCGGACAACGATATGACGCAGGCGATGATAAAGGAGTTTATCAATATCGTCAACGGCGGTTTTATGGTCAAGCCGCGCATCGTACTGTGTGTTCCCAGCTCCGTTACGGATGTTGAGCGCAGGGCGGTCGTTGAGGCGGCGCTGTCGGCGGGAGCGCGTAAGGTGTTTCTGATAGAGGAGCCTATCGCGGCGCTTATCGGTGCGGGTATCGACATTTCGCGCCCTAATGGCACTATGGTCGTGGATATCGGCGGCGGAACGTCGGACGTTGCTATCGTGTCATTTAACGGTATCGTTCAATCCCGCTCCGTAAAAATGGCGGGAAACAAAATGGATGCGGCGATAATCCGCCACATTACACAGAAATACAAGATATTAATCGGCGAGAAAACCGCCGAGAAAGCAAAAATGGAGATCGCCAACGTCTTCAAGCCTACGGGTATGAAGAAGATGATCGTCCGCGGAAGAAATCTGCTCAGGGGTCTGCCCGAGAGCATTGAGATAAGTGATCTCGATACCTACGAGGCACTTCACGAGAACGCTATGGAGATAGTAGAGCAGGTCAAGTTGGTGTTGGAATCTACGCCGCCCGAGCTGGTAGGCGATATCCTCAGCAACGGCATTCTGCTGACGGGCGGAGGAGCGCTCCTCGGAGGACTGCCCGAGCTGATAACCGACAGAGTGGGAGCGCCGTGCTTTATCGCGGACAATCCTATCGAGTGCGTTGCAAGGGGCGTCGACGAGGCGTTCAAGATGTCCGATTCGCTGCTGGACGGCTTCGAGCAGGTGCAGCTTTACGGGTTTCATTGACAGCAAACGGCGGAGTGTATTCTCCGCCGTTTTTATGTTTAAATCAAATCGTCCTCATGTGCCAGTACATCGGATAAAACCTCAATATCGACAAGGTCTGCGGTTACCGTTTGAGCTACAAGATATTTTATATTGGAAATCGTCACGCGAACATATGCAGTATCACCAATCCCGATACAGCCGAGGTCAAGCTCCGATGGATTATCCAGTCCTATAAGATTGATCTCATTGACCGTATACAATTCCCCACCACCGTATGACTTTGCGATCATATAGGTTTCCGGTTCAATTTTATACATCATGCTGGCGGGCATAATAGGCAGTTTATTTTCGGTCGGTGTCAACCGCAGCTCTCCGCCGTCGGGTTCGTATGAGTTGCGATTGCTGCTGTTAAGGTATCCCGTAAGAGTGATGCTTCCATCAAATTCCGCGAATTGAGAAAAATCGGGCACATCGCAAGTATAATATGTCTGATATTTGTCGAAGTTATCTTTGTTATAATTATTGAATGTCGAAGTTGCGCTTTTCAGCGTCAGCCCGCATATCTCATCACCAACGTTTATACGTTTCCACGCATTTTTATTTTCGGGCAGCTCATTTTTAAATTCCGCGCCGTTAAACATTTCGGGATTATTGAAACTGCTATATGCCTCTCCCGTGGGTTCTTTGAAATATTGGAAGCCCTCGCAGAAAATTGTTAAGCCCTCGTCTTCGGCAGTGATCTCCGAAGCCTTTTTGTTGAAATCCGAATCATTGCTTGTAATTTTTGTGACCTCGGTATCATAAATCGGCATTTCATCGGGACCTATAAAAATCGTAGGTTCGCCGCTTGGCACGTTCGGAGCGTTTGCAGCACTGTTGCCGGAGGAACTACTCTCTGAATTTTCCGAAGCGCTTTCGGAGCTTTCCACTGTTGAAGAACCACCTAAATCGTAAATTGTATTGTTAATATTACTTTTGGTAATATTCTCGCCGCTTTCGGAATCATTCCCCGAGCAGCCGCCTATCGTCAGCGAACAAACCGCTATCATTATGCTGAAAACGCTGATTGTAACTCTTGATCTCATAACGATTACCTCCAAATATATTTACGGAAAATATTCCCTCTCAACAATAAGGACGATAAAAAACACGAAATCTTACAAAAAAATTTAAGTTATCCAAAAAAGGCGGAGCTTTGAACTCCGCCTTAATTATTGTAGCTTTAGCGCAAAAAACCACCGCTTGAAGCGGTGGAATAAAAATCTT
>CAJUMS010000063.1 GCA_910587465.1 uncultured Oscillospiraceae bacterium | reverse complement strand
CGACCACCGAGATCTACACTCTTTCCCTACACGACGCTCTTCCGATCTTGACGGACGCTCTGGTGAACACTTATGTCAGGCAAGCCGATGAGATAATATGCTATGAGAATTCCGGAAATTTGTACGGCGACGGTATGTTCGATACGGATATCAAAAGGTCTTCAATGCTGCTGGACTACGACCGAATGACAGTCACTTTTATGTACAGAGTGAGTCGGGATCAATATAAGCGGGTGGAGCTTTTCGAGAACGGCTTTGTTCCCGATGACGGGCATATACTTCAATTCAGAAATCCTCTAAAAGACGGCGGAGAGGTCAGGGTCTATTACGACAGAAACAACGGCGACAGTCTCCGTCCGTCGATAAGGTCGTGCGCCGTCACCGTGGAGCGTGACGGGAAGACTTTCGGCGCACATTTCGAGCCCGAGAACATTGATTTTGAATCCTGTCTGGAGGATATCTACGCGTTTGAGAGCAGGGGCTTGGAAACGCTGACGTATCATGACAACGAGCTGTTGCCGTATTCGGGCGGCGTAAAGTCAGACACGGTGTTCATTGACTACGAGAACAAGAAACTGTATTTCGTTTACTTCGACGATTCGGGTTTCGGGATCGCCCGCGTCTGCTGCGATGAGTTCGAGATGACCGAAACGAACAGGGTGGAGAATGTATTTCTTCAGGCGGAATACGATCTCGAAAACGGCGGAAAGCTATACGCGTACGGAAACGAGGACTACACAAAATACGCTTATGATACGGTGTTGAAGTGGCAGACCGCGAAGACCGACGGTCTGATTCTCGAATATGACGGAAAGCTGTATCGCGTAGATATCAATACCCTCAACGGACATCGCTATGACTTTCTGCACAGCACAGGCGCTGTCAAGGTCTGCAAGGGATGGAGCATAGGTTGAATATATCGTCCGCCGTTTTTGAAACGGCGGATTATTTGCCCCCAAACAGGTTTTTCCGTGTTATAATATACGAGGGGTGATGAAACGGTGAAGTTTGACAAGCTGTACAAAAACTACAAGCGGCTTATGTTCGGGATAGCGTACGATATCCTGAAAAACGAGCAGGACGCGGAGGACGCCGTTCAGGAGGCGTTTATCAGGTTGGCGGACAATATTGAGAAGATAGCAGACGAGGACAGTCCGCAGGCGCGTAATTTCTCCGTTGTTGTCACGCGGAATATCTGCTTTAATATGCTCAGAAAGCGGCATATCGAGACGGATATTGACGACGAGGTCGTGTGCTCGGACAATAGCGCCGAGGACGAGGTCCTGTCGGCGCAGGGCGTTGAAACGCTGGAAAGGGCGCTCGAGAGCCTTCCCGAAAAATATCGCGATATATTGTACCTTACGGTCTACGAGGAGCTTAGTCTGCGCGAGGCGGCAAAGCTGCTCAACAAGGCGGAGATATACCTCGAGATACTGTAAAAATATCGGCGCGGAGAGCAACATCTCCGCGCTTTTTGGCGGTCCTTCCGCAGAAAAAAGTTTTTTGGTGAAAATTACGTTAATACCTTGACAAGCGTGGGAAAATGTAGTATTATGTTATATAGGAGAGTTTTCTATTGCATCGTATGGGAAATCAAAATGTAATTTCTCGGGTGTGAATGATTTGAATACAAAAGCAATTTCGGACTTACTGTGCGCCGTGTATTACGCGCACGTTTATATATATAGAGATAATATTTGGGGGAATGGCTCACGTGAGCCGGCAATATTCTTATACATAAAAATTAATAACGTTCGGGCTTGTTTTTTTGCACATACTTAATTAAAATAAATATAAATATAATAAAAAATTGGGGAGTGTACAAATGATATTTTCCAGCCTTATTTTCATGTACCTTTTTCTGCCGCTTTGCCTTATCGTGTATGGACTTGTAAAGCCGCTTAAGGGTAAGAACATTGTGCTGATTGTTTTTTCGCTGATGTTTTACGCTTGGGGAGAGCCCGTGAGGATATTGTTTTTGCTGCTGTCGGCAGTGATAAATTATTTCGTCGGAATAGGTATCGGCGCGGTCAAGAGCGAAAAACTGCAGAAGCTTATCGTGGGGGGCGGACTGGTATACAATATCGGAATGATCGCCGTATTCAAGTACAGCGGATTTCTGGTCGAGAACGTCAACGCTATCTTCGGAGCGAAGTTTCCCGTGCCCGAGATCGTGATAATGGCGGGTATCAGCTTTTACACGTTTCAGATAATCTCGTATATCGTAGACTGCTACTGGGGGAAGGTCGAGCCGCAAAAGAGCTTTCCGAAATTACTTCTCTACATCTGTTTGTTCCCGCAGCTGATCGCCGGACCTATTGTGCGTTACAGTACTATCGCGGAGGAGATCGACTACCGTAAGACCACAATGAAGGACCTCAGCGAGGGCTTGACCAGACTGGTAGTCGGACTTGCGAAAAAAGTCGTGCTTGCCGATCAGCTTTTCAGGATCGTCGAGAACACTATCGGAAAGAGTATTGACAGCCTCACTGTCACGGGTACATGGTACGGTATCATAATATATTCACTGTATATCTATTTTGACTTTTCGGGCTATTCCGACATGGCTATCGGAATGGGGCGAATATTCGGCTTTCACTTTAACGAAAACTTCAATCACCCCTATATCTGCAAGGATATCCAAGAGTTCTGGCAGAGGTGGCATATCTCGCTCGGGTCGTTTTTCCGCGATTATCTTATGCCGATAACGTTCTTCGGTCACAGAAACAAGTATTTCAGTCTGTTTCTGGTGTGGCTGTGTACGGGTATCTGGCACGGTGCGTCGTGGAATTACGTCATCTGGGGATTGTATTACGGTGCGTTTATAGTATTCGAAACGCTTATCGGGAAAAAGCGCATGAACAAGATACCTCTTGTGATACGGCATATTTACAGCAAATCAGTGATTTTTATCGGATACGGTATTTTCTACTTTGAGGATTTTGGGCAGCTCAAGCTGTTTTTCCGCAACATTACGCCGTTAAATCCCAACGGCTGGAGCAGTTCGTTCGAGGCTATGTCGCTGAGCGCAAACCTGTGGCTTATTATCGTGGCGATCATTTGTACGTTTCCGCTTATCGATCTCGGGAAAAAGCTTGCGGCGCGTTCGCTCGAGGCTAAGACCGCTTTGTCGATATCGGGTACGGCTGTATGCGCGATACTGCTTATTATGAGTAGCATACTGATGGTGGACGCGACTACAAACGCGTTTCTGTACTGGAATTATTAACGGGGGTTCATGAATGGCAGAGAAAAAGAGCAGCAGGCAGCTTGCCGCCGAAAAGGAGGAGCGCGAGCAGCGCCTCGAACGTCAGAAAAGGCGCGTTCTGGCAAAGGCAAGGCGGCGCGAAAACAATTTGTTCAGCCTGAATATCGCTGTTATTATTGCGATATTCGCGTTTGGTGCGCTGTTTATGACTTTCGGAGAGCGCCCGACTATCTCCGAGGAGGAGAATCGTAACCTCGCGAAGTGCCCGACGTTCACGTTTGAGAGCTACTTCAAGGGCGAATTCACCAAGGATTTCGCGGAATTTTACAACGATACCGTGCCAATGAGGAGCACGTTTAAGTCTATGATCTCGGCATTCAGGGCTAATCTCGGCATCAAGTACGGCAGCGGCGAGACGCTGCACGGTCCTTTGCCGAATATCGAGAGCAGACCCGACCGTTCTGACAGCTCGAGTTCGACGTCGAAAAAGCCGCCCGTTGTCGTTGTTACGCCGCCCGCGACTTCGTCTTCGTCGTCAAGCACCACGACTTCGTCAAGCACGACGTCGACCGTTACAAGCTCCGAAAAGCCGAACGATATCGACCCCAATGGCGGAATGATGTCGGGTACGGTGTTCGTCTTGAACGACGGACGCGCTCTGGCGCTGTCGGGGGGAAGCTATTCGGGAGGTCAGCACTACGCGGAGACTATCAATAACTACAAGCAGATACTCGGCGACGGCGTGAACGTTTATTCGCTCATTTCGCCGACGGCGGTGTCGTTCTATATGCCCGAGGAGCACGCTGATCTCGCGGGCAACGAGTGGGATGTTATCGACTATACCAACGGCTTTTTTGACGGCGTTATCCCGATAGACGCGTATTCCGTCTTTGAACAACACACCTCCGAGGACATCTTTATGCGCACCGATCATCACTGGTCGTCGCTGGGCGCTTACTATGCGGCTCAAGAGTTCGCAAGAATGGCGCAGGTTGACTTTGCGGAGCTGAACGACGAAAATTTCGAGAAAATATCCCGCGAGGGCTATGTGGGTACGCTGTACGGCTACAGCGGCGAAAATCAGCTTATCAGGGATAATCCCGAGACGTTCACCTATTATAAGCCGCAAAACGAGTTCACGACCGATTACTATTCTCAGGCGCTGGAATATCAATACACTGGCGCGCTTATGCTTGATATAGACAGCCTTGATGTGGTAAGCTGGTATCTCGTCAATATCTGCGGCGACAACTACGCGGTCAACGTCAACACCGATTGCCACAACGGGCGCAGACTGATGATTATCAAGGACAGCTACGGCAATGCGTTGCCGCCGTTCCTCACAAACTCATTTGAGGAGATATGGGTGGTGGATATGCGCTATTTCGAGAGAAGCGTGACCGAGCTGTGCAAGTCCGAGGGAATTACCGACCTGCTGTTCGCAATGAACCCGTCGAGCGCTACGGGCGTTAATCAGGAAAATCTTTCCAATATAATCTGAGACCGAAACGTCTACAAAAGGAGGCGACCCTTTAATCTTCATAAAATTGTAAGAATATTGTAAATAATGTTTCAGACTTTTTTGACGGAAAATTGACATTTTAATGCTATTATAAACATGTAAATCTTAGAACCCGTCCGTTGGGACGTGTTCTTAAAAGGGGGAATATGTCTTGAAAAAGGCAAAGACTACTTGGTCACTCTGGGCGTTGACAGCGGCTATGCTGTCGCTTACGGCATGCAGCGCGGGGCAGTCCGATATACTGTCTGACTGTCCGGGCAGGGAGCCGAACGTATTTGTCGGAGGGTTGGATATTTTGGCCGGCGGTTCGGAAAGTCCGCCTGGGAGCAGTATTGAAAACAGTGCGGAAAGTACCGTCGAGAGCACCGCTCACAGCAAGCCTAATGTTGCGGACAACGAAAACAGAGGAGAAATGTCGGGCATCGTTATGGTGTTGAACGATGGTGCGGATTGGTGCTGTTCGGCGGGAGCAATTTGGGAAGACAGAATTACGCTGAAACGTTTAACGTGTACAAAAAAGGCTCGGCGAGAACATCATCTTGTCAATATTTTGTGACATCTAAATTAAAACGGCATTTTTTATGCCATACTATATACATATTTAGGAGGAAAATATAATGAAAAAGGCAATTTCTGTGCTGGTAACGGCGGCGCTGTTTATGTCGCTGACAGCCTGTGAAAAAATAAGTCGGGACGACGATTCGGGAACTTCGGGTCTTGATTCCATTTCTTCGGAAGGATCAACGGGAAATAAATCGGACAGTTTGAGCAGCGTAAGCGATTCCGAAAGTACGGACAGCGTTCCCGGGAGCACGGTTGAAAGCTCGCAGATCACTCAAAGCACCGATGAGAGCACTTCTCACGACAAGCCCGTTGTTCCAACGGATAATCAGGGCGGAGAGATGTCGGGTTCGGTTCTGGTTTTGGATGACGGTCGCGCTATCGACCTTTACGGCGGCGGTTACGAGAGAGGGCAGAACTACGCCGAAACGCTCAGCAAGCTCAAGCAGATGGTCGGAGATAACGTTAACGTGTTTTCGCTCGTAGCTCCTACAGCAGTGTCGTTCTATCTTCCCGATGACCTTGCGTATATGTCGGGCAGCGAATGGGATAATATCGACTATCTGAACGGCTATCTGGACGGGGTGATCCCCGTAGACGCATATACGGCTCTCTCTCGGCACGTTGACGAGGATATCTACTTCCGTACCGACCACCATTGGCAGCCGCTTGGCGCTTACTATGCCGCAGAGGAATTTGCCAAGACCGCGCAGGTGCCGTTTGCTCCGCTGTCCGACTACGAGACGGTGACTATGGAGGGCTACGTTGGCACTATGTACGGTTACAGCGGCGATAATCCTCTTGTAAGAAATAATCCCGATAAGTTCACATATTATAAGCCCAAGAATGAATACACAGTCACTTATTATACGCAGAGCCTTGAGAATCCGTATGAGGCGGGAATGTTCCTTAAAACGCTTGACAATCTCGCGGTGGTTCAGTGGTATTTGGTATTTTTCGGCGGCGACGGCGAGGTGGCGCACGTTCATACCGACGTCGGTAACGGACGAAAGCTTGTCATTGTCAAGGACAGCTACGGAAACGCTTTCGCGCCGTGTCTTGCGAATTCGTTCGAGGATATCTGGGTGGTCGATATGCGCGGTTTCGAGAAGAGCATTTCGCAGCTTGTCAAGGACGAGGGTTTGACAGACGTACTGTTCTGCATGAATTCATTCAGCGCAACGGGCGATAATCAATACAAACTCGCCGATAAACTTTGATTGGAGGACAACAAATGCTGCCTGAGCTTAGCCGTCCGTTTGACGGGGATATGATAATGCAGATCAAAAGAAGGCTGCTGCGCGTTTTAAAGGACCGCGGGCAGGGCGCTGTGCCGCTTAAAATAGCTGTATTGGGTGGGTCGACGACTTCCGATATCATAAAGATACTGGAGTTGTTTCTGCGCGACAGGGGAATAGCGCCGAGCTTTTATGAATCCGAGTACGCGCAGTACTTTAACGACGCGGTTTTTGGCAGTAAGGAGTTGGACGAGTTCAAGCCTGAGCTGGTGTTCATTCATACGACGTCGCGCAATATCGAGGAGAAACCGCGCGTCAACGAAGACGCGCAGTCGGTCGCCGATAAGCTGAACCACGAATACGAGCGCTACGAGCGAATGTGGACGGCGATTTCGGAGAAGTTTGGGTGTGTTATCATTCAGAACAACTTTGAGCTGCCGAGCGAGAGACTTCTCGGCAACCGCGAGGTCGGCTGCGCCTACGGGCGTATCGACTTTATCACGCGGCTCAACTGTCGATTATACGACTACGCGCAGTCTCACAAGAATTTCTATGTGCACGATATCAACTATCTTTCGGCGGCTTACGGACTGGAGCGATGGCACGAGCTGCGGCACTGGCATTTGTACAAGTACGCGATGAGCGTTTCGGCTATACCCGAATTCGCGTACAGTCTCGCTAATATCGTTTGCTCGGTCATGGGACGGAACAAGAAGGTGCTCGCGCTTGACCTTGACAACACGCTTTGGGGTGGTGTTATCGGCGACGACGGGCAGTCGGGTATCGAGATAGGCAGCGAGACCTCCGAGGGACAGAGCTTTTTGCGCTTGCAGCAGTATATCAAGGCGCATAAGGAGCTTGGCGTTCTGCTCACGGTATGCTCGAAGAACGATCGCGAAAACGCGTTCGAGGGGCTTAACCACCCCGACGCGGTGCTGCACCCCGACGATTTCGCGTGTATCAAGGCGAATTGGGAGGAGAAGTGGAGAAATCTCGAGGAAACGGCGCGGGAGCTTAACCTGTTGCCGGAGAGCTTTGTTTTTGTCGACGATAACCCCGCGGAGCGTGAGATAGTCCGTACGCAGCTACCCGAGGTCACGGTCATTGACTTCGACAACCCCGAGGAATGTATCCGCGCGCTAGATAAGTGTGGGTTCTTTGAGGTAACGTCGCTGTCCGCTGACGACGCGGCAAGGGGGGAGATGTACCGCGCAAACGCCGAGAGGGCGGCTGCAGAAAAGAAGTTCGCGAGTTATGGAGAGTTTTTGCAGAGCCTTGAAATGAAAGCGGAGATACGCGATTTCGATCCTGTGCATATCCCGCGTATCACTCAGCTCACCAATAAGAGCAATCAGTTCAATCTGACGACAAAGCGCTACACACAGACCGAAATGGAATCTGTCGCAGCCGATGACGGTTATATAAGACTGTGCGGCAGACTGGAGGACAAGTTCGGCGACAACGGTATTGTTTCGGTCGTTATCGGTAAAAAGGACGGCAAGTCGCTGCACGTTGAGCTGTGGCTGATGAGCTGCCGCGTGCTCAAGCGCGAAATGGAGCTTGCAATGCTTGACAGACTTGTTGAGGAATGTCAAAAGGCGGGCGTTGAGAAGATAATCGGGTACTATTATCCCACCAAAAAGAACGGTATGGTTGCAAAGCTTTACGAGGAATTCGGATTCGTGCAAGTCTCCGCGGACGACGATGGAAATACCGTTTGGCGCCTTGAAACAGCAAATTATACGCCTAAAACCACGGCGATAAAAATAAACGACGAGGAGAATGGAAATGGATAAGAATACGGTCAAGATCAGGCTCACGACGGTGTTTCGCGATGTGTTTGATGATGACGGCATCGAGCTGTCCGACAGCACCACCGCCGACGATATCGAGGCTTGGGACAGCTTGGAGCATATCACGCTGATCTCGGCGGTCGAGAAGGAGTTCAAGATGCGGTTTACTATGAAAGAGGTAAGCGGCATGAAGAACGTCGGCGAGATGATGAATATCATCGCCGAGAGAGCTAAGAAATAATTTCAGCCCCCCGTAATTGAATGCGGGGGCTGTTTTGTTTATTCGCTGACGCTTATCGTCTCGGGCGTGACGTGTACGCGTACCCATGAATTAACGCTGCCCGTGTCGTATGCAAGGCTCTTGAACGTTATCTCCGCCTCGGCGGGAGCGTCCTTCCGATAGCTTTCGGCTGTATCGTCAAGGAAGATCATCATTGAGCTAAGATATTTTTCTGTACCGTCGGGCATTTTTACGGGGAAGATATTTCCGCCGAAAACAGGGCTTACGTAAAAGCTCGGTATTCCCGTCTCTTTAAGGCTTTCGGGATACGGGCAAAAATACGGCGAGCCGTCGCCCTTTGCGCTTAATATGCCTTTAAGCGTGATATCGCCCGTTATTACGCCCTCATGATAAACGCTTTTGCAATAGCCCGAGTAATACGCGAAAACGGTCTTGCAGCTTTCGAGCGTCACCGAGCCGAGCGTGCCCGCGCCGTAACGCTCCTGTTTGCCGAGGGTTACGTCCGCGGGAGGTTCGTGGGCGCTGAAGCAGGGGTTCTCCGTGCCGAATGCGCAGTCGAGCGTTACCGTGTAATTCTGTTCGGCGTTCATATCAACGACTATTCCGTCCTCAGTAAAATCGCCCGTAAGAACAAACGGCGCATTATCGTTATTCCCGACGGGAAGCAGAGACGTGTCGGTCAAACCGGCATCGGAAATGCCGCGGCTGTCGGACATATCGGAAACATCCGGCGATTCGTTCTGCGTATTTGAGCAGCCCGTTAAGAGCACAGTGCAGATCATAAAGATAAAGATTTTTTTCATTATTGAAACCTCGTTGGACAGATTTTATTTTATAGTTCTGCTTTCGCTATAAAAGCTTAATATTCATTGTATCATAAATTTAATGCTTTGTCAACAGATGAATGCGGGAGCGCTCAAAAAACAGTTGCATTTTTCGGAGAATTATGCTATAATAATAAAAAATATCGAAAGTGGGAATAGTATGAAACAGAATATAAAAAAATTTCTTGCGGTAATTTTATCGCTGTCCTTGCTTTGCGGTTTAGTCGGGTGCGATAAGTCGGAGCAGGGAGTATCATCCGACATTTCGGACAGCGCGGGTAATTCCGAGGCGTCCGATCAGACAGATCAGACCGAGCCGGAACAGCCCAAAAAGCTCCTCGGCCGCGTCAGCGTTGAGGGCACTAAGTTTATGGTAGAGGGCAAGGAGCTCTGGATAAACGGCACAAATACGCCGTGGCAGCACTGGAACGATTTCACCGAGGGAATGGACGAGGAATTTTGGGATACCGAATTCGCAAGGCTTGTCGCGGACGGCGTGAACTGTACGCGTATCTGGCTGAACTGTAACGGTGAGAGTATCGTTCGGCTTACCGACGACGGAAAGGTAAGAAATATCAACGAAACGCACTGGGAGGCTCTCGACAAGCTGTTTGATCTTGCCGACAAGCACGGTATTTACATTATGCCGACGTTGCTTTCGTTCGATCACTTTAAAGAGCCCGTCAAGAGCGGACAGCGTTGGCAGGGTCTGATAAAGTCGAAGGAGTATTCGGACAGATTTGCGGAAAAGTATGTACAGGCTTTCTGCGAGCGTTACCGTGACAGAAACTGCATTTTCGCCATTGATGTGATGAACGAGCCCGACTGGGTATTCGAGAATTCGGAATGCGGCAAGATACCGTGGGATAACATTTCATATCTGCTCGGAAGATGCGCCGCAGTAATTCATGAAAACAGCGATTTTCTTGTGACCGTAGGAGTTGCGATTATCAAGTACAACTCGGACAAATATCAGGGCAACAAGGTCTCAGACGAATATTTAAAGGAGCTTACAGGCAGCGATAGCGCGTATCTCGACTTTTACAGCACACACTATTACAATTGGATGAAGGAGCATTTCGGGTTCCCGTGCGACAAGTCGCCGTCGGAGTTTGGTCTTGCGGAGGCTAAGCCGTGCATTATCGGTGAAACTCACAACGACGATGAGAAGGAGATCGGAATGACCCTCACCGAGAAGTACAAGTCCGTATACGACAACGGCTGGAATGGAATAATGGTATGGATGGATCCCAACGAGGAGACCGTCTGGTACGAGTATGGACTGACCAGTGAAGCAACCTCGGCAATGGCGGAGCTTATTCCGGAGAAGGTATTCCCGCTCGGGGAGGGCTGATATGCTGGAGTTCAGGATATTGGTCGGTGATCTGGACTACGGGGCTGTCGCGGAAATGCTGCTGCCTATCGTCAGGGAGAAAGCGGAGCCGTCGGGAAACAGGGCGGTCAAGCTGCTGCTTGGTATGGTAAACGCGGCGGGAGAGCTGCCGAAAAAAGCAATAAACGCCCTGCCGCAGGATATTAAGGACGAAATGGTGGCCGCGCTCGTCAACAATTACAAGGACAGGTTTATCGAATTTGTGCAGAATAAAGCCGCCGCGAAAAATATCATGGTGACCGTTGAGGACATCGCCGCAAGGAATGTTAAATAAAATATGCCGCCCGTGCGAGGGGCGGCTTTTTCATTGCTCCGCGTTCGGGGCAAGGTTTATTATCCGCTTTTTTCTCCTTTCGGCGAACGCGGTAAATTGCTGCGCACCGCCGTATGAGCGGTTTACATACGCTACGATAAGGTCGGAGTTATCGACCATCCATTTGTTTCGGAAGTTGATGGCAAAGCGCTTTGATACGGTTTCAACGCCCTCGGGGAACAGGGGGGGGAGCTGCCGGGCTTGGTGGGGAGATAGGCGAGGACCACGTAATACTTAATGTGCGGATAGACAGCGCTGAGCTCGCGCAGAACACCCTCCGCCATTCGGTCAAAGCCGCCGTGATTGCCGATGTAAAAGAGATCAGCGCCGCGTGTCTCGATAAGGGTTATCAGTGTGTCCTTTAACTGCTCGCGCACTGTCGGCGGTGTGTCGCTGTGTCCGAAAAATGTGCAAGTCATTATTTCATCACCTTCATAAGCTTTTGATTGCTGTTATAAGCATTTTATATATTATATTATACTATTGTTTACAATTTTAGTCAAGTGTTTTTAAATATGTGCTGAATATTTTTTATGTAACGGGTATAATTTAATTATAAAAATTCACTGTATGCAAAGGGTTTGAAATGGGTAAAGAAGTATCGTTTAAGAACCGTGACCGTTTTATTCAGCTTGGCATTGTCATATCGACTTTGAGACGGATACGCGGTCTATCACAGGAAAAGCTTGCGGAAAAGGCGCATATAAGCCGTTCGCTGCTTGGTCTGATAGAAGCGCCCAACACGGCGAACGGTTTTTCGATGGAAGTATTTTTTGATATTGCGGACGCATTGGAGATTGCCCCCGCCGATTTGTTGAACGCGTCGTTGTTTTCGGATGGCATACTTAACAAGAAAACAAAGTAATAAAAAAACCGCCCTCATAATATTGTAAGAGGGCGGTTTTTATATGTTTAATTAAAGTCAACGTGCCGCGGAAGATCAACGCGCGGCTTTTTGCGGTTTCACGCGAAGCGTGAAATTGAATTGCCATTAGGGCAATTCAAAGCAAAAAACGCAGAAACCGTCGGGCAGAATGCCCGACGGTTAATGGAGCTGTTAATCAGAGTCGAACTGATGACCTCATCCTTACCAAGGATGTGCTCTACCAACTGAGCTATAACAGCATTTATATCTCCATGCTTACCAAGCTACATCAACATAATCATCACAACGTAATAATTATATCACAACACTCGAAATTTGTCAATAGGTTTTTAAAAAAATTTTTATATTGATTTTTCCGGGAGTTTATGTTATAATTTATATATATGTTCACAAATGGAGGAGGAGAATAATGCGGCTGATAAATATCGGGTTCGGAAACGCCGTGAATGCGGACAAGATCGTGGCTGTGGTAAGCCCTGAAGCGGCTCCGGTGAAAAGGATCGTTCAGCTTGCCAAGGACGGAGGAACCGCCGTGGACGCGACTTGTGGTCGCAAAACGCGTTCCGTTATCGTCTGCGACAGCGGTCATGTTGTTCTCTCGGCACTCCAGCCCGAAACTATTACGGGAAAAACCGAGACGGAGATCGGAGGTAACGCATGAAAGGTCTGCTTTTTGTGATTTCCGCGCCTGCGGGGTGCGGTAAGGATACCATTCTTAATGAACTTTTCAAGAAAACCGATACGGCGGGCTATGCCGTTTCGGCGACTACGCGCGCACCGCGCGAGGGCGAGGTCAACGGCGTTCACTATCATTTTCTTACGCGCGAGGAATTCGAGCATAAGATCGCCGAAAAAGAAGTCCTCGAATACACCGAGTACTGCGGCAGCTACTACGGCACGCTTCGCAAAAGCGTCGACGACCTGATAAATCAAAGCAAGGACGCAATCCTCAAAATTGAGGTAGAGGGCGCGATGAATATCCGCCGAATGTTTCCCGAGGCGTGTCTTGTGTTTATTCTGCCACCATCGTGGGAGGTTCTCGAGAAGCGTCTGCGCGACAGGGGCACCGAGACCGAAGAGAAGATCGTTGAGCGCACAAAACAGGCGCGCACCGAGATAAAGTACGCGGAAAATTACGATTACCTTATTGTTAACGATAAACTGGACGAGGCTGTGGACGATCTGTTGGCGGTACTCCGCGCGGAGAAGTTGAGACGTTCGCGCAGCGATGAGCTGCTGAACAGCTTTGGAGAAGGCGGAAAGGCTTGATAGCTCAAATCGCCGTTGAAAATACGCTGTACGCGTTTGATATGCTGTTTTCATATGAAATTCCCGTCGGTCTTGAGAGCACGGTAATACGCGGAGTGCGTGTTGTAGTGCCGTTCGGGCGCGGAAACAGAAAGCGTATCGGTGTGGTTTTCGGGGTCGGCTCGGAGCTGCCGAGCGGAAAGATAAAGCCCATTGACTTCGTTATCGACAGCGAGCCTGTGCTTTCCGGCGAGCTTATGGACTTGTGCGTGTGGATACGAGAGAACACGTTTTGCACCTACTATGACGCGTTTCGGGCTATACTGCCGCCCGGGTTGGGGTTCTCGCTGAAAAGCGGGTTCAAGCTCGCGGAGGAGTTCTCGGGAGAGCTTACTGACAAGGAGCGCGGACTGCTCAGACTGCTGAAAAACGCCGACAAGAACGCGTTTTCCGCGTTGATATCGGGCAATTCCGCCATTGTCAAGAGCCTTGCGGAAAAGGGTGCGATAGTCGAAGAGAACGTCGCGAAACGGCGTATCGGCGACGAAAGCGTGACCATGCTGCGGTTGCTTGATCCAGAGGGATTGGACAAACCTACCGCTAAACAGCGCGCGGTTATCGGGTTTTTGGAGGCTGCCGAGGCGGCTTCGCTTCACGAGGTCTGCTATGAATGCGCGGTCACTCCCGCAGTCGTGAAAAGGCTGGTCGAAAAGAACGTCGTCGAGCGGTATGAGAATGTTGTGTTCCGTACCGAGAGCGGCGTTGATGCAACGGAAAGCCCCGAGAGCATTGTGTTCTCGCCGAAACAGCAGGAGATATTTGACGGACTGCTTACGCTTATGCGGTGCGGTGAGCCGAGATGTGCGCTGCTGCGCGGCGTTACGGGCAGCGGCAAGACTTCGGTGTTCATTAGGCTCATCAATGAGGCATTAAAGCGCGGCCAGAGCGCCATTATGCTCGTGCCGGAGATATCGCTCACGCCGCAGATGGTTAACAAGTTCAGAGCGCTTTTCGGTAACGAGGTCGCGGTCATGCACAGCTCACTTTCTGTCGGGGAGCGCGCGGACGAGTACCGACGTATCCGCGAGGGCAGGGCGCGTATCGTTATAGGAACGCGCAGCGCGGTGTTCGCGCCCGTTGAAAATCTGGGCGTGATCGTCATCGATGAGGAGGGCGAGGGGACATATAAGTCCGAAAGCTCTCCGCGTTATCACGCGCGGGATATCGCAAAGCAGCGCTGCTTCGCTCATAATGCGCTGCTGCTGCTCGCGTCGGCAACGCCGTCGCTGGAGAGCTGCTATTTCGCGAAAACGGGGCGGTATACGCTGTTCGAGATAGACGAGCGCTACAATAACGCGGTGCTTCCCGAGGTATACATCATAAACATGCAGGAGGAGCGGCAGAACGGCAATATGTCGACATTCTCAATGCCGCTTATTGGTGAACTGGAGGGCAATCTCGAGCGCGGCGAGCAGTCTATACTGCTGCTGAACAGGCGCGGCTATCACACAAGCGTGCGCTGCCTTGCCTGCGGAAAGCCGCTGGAATGCCCCAACTGCGCGCTGCCGCTGACCTATCACAAAGCTAACGGCTGTGTGATTTGCCATTACTGCGGATATATGCGGCGGCTGGACACGATTTGTCCGAAATGCGGGGGGCAGATCTTCGATATGAAGGGCGAGGGTACGCAGTTTATTGAGGACGAACTGGCGCAGATGTTCCCCAAGGCGCGAGTGCTGCGCATGGACGCGGACACCACGTCCACGAAGAACGCGTTTGAGCGCAAGTTCAAAGCGTTCTCGGACGGCGAGTTTGATATAATGGTCGGCACACAGATGATAGCCAAGGGTCTGGACTTTCCGAATGTTACGCTCGTCGGAGTGCTGAAGATAGACAATTCGCTTTACGCCGCCGATTTTCGTGCTTACGAGCGGACGTTTTCGCTGATAACTCAGGTCGTCGGGCGTTCGGGTCGCGGCGGCAAAAAGGGCAGGGCGCTCCTGCAGACATTCTCCCCCGAGCATTATGTGATAAATCTCGCAGCTCACCAGAATTATCCCGACTTCTATGCGGAAGAGATATTGCTGCGCGAGGCGCAGTTCTATCCGCCATTCTGCGATCTGGTAACATTTGGATTTTCGTCGCTTGAGAATGAGCGCTGTCATGCGGCGGCAAGGAAGTTTGCGGGAATGCTAAGGGATAACGCCAAGACCTACGGAAACCGTGTTCCGATGCGGATATTGGGTCCCGCGCCGAATACCGTCGGGAGGATAAACGGGCGGTACCGTTACCATTTAATAGTGAAGTGCAGGAACAGCAAGGCGCTCAGGAGCGTCGTCGAGGCGGCTTTAAAGCAGGCTTACGGCGACAAGGCTTTTGAAAACGTCGGGTTTTACGCAGATATAAACGGAAATGCCGATTAGAATAAATAAAAAGGGGACTGCAAAATGGCTTTAAGAGAGATAGTTAAGTTCGGGGAGGACATTCTCCGTAAGAAATGCAGAGAGGTCACGAGCTTTGACGAGAAGCTTGGCATACTGCTGGACGATATGGCGGAGACCTTACAGAGCGCGGACGGGGTCGGTCTAGCCGCGCCGCAGGTGGGTATGCTCCGCAG
>CAJUMS010000062.1:8175-16004 GCA_910587465.1 uncultured Oscillospiraceae bacterium | reverse complement strand
TTTATTTTACCACTTTTTCACGCATTTGTAAAGGGGTTTTTAGAGGCGCCCAAAAAACAGTATTGAGGCAGCGAAAACATATTGTAAAGCATTTGGTGTGGAAATAACACTTGAGATGAAAAACGGCAGCGGGACTGCCTATGAACATTGTGTATTATCATATAATGGTGAAGGCTTTTTGGCAATAGGCGAAGCAAAAAATCCTTATGATGTAGATGTTATTCATAAAATGAGATGGGAAACAATGACTTTTAATGTATTTGAGATGGGAACCGAAGAACGTGTTCGTTGTGCATTTGATGTTTTGCGTGATGGCGGAGTTGTTATTGAAGAGATTCATGAGGTACCATGGAACAAGTGTTGCGCCACCGTTATTGATAGGTATGGTGTGTGCTGGTGGATTGCTATTTAGCGGGTAAAGCTTGAGGTAACATTATGGCGGATATGCTGGTAAAATTATACGATATTCCTTTTTCTTATGCTTTGGAAGAAAAACTGTCGGAGGAGGGAATTAAAATTAAAAAGGCGTTGGCTCCCGACAGGAGCAAGATAATTGAATTTTCCAAAACATGCTCGAAGGATGACTATTCGGATGAAGTAAGCGCCGCCTTTTGCAATAATCCCGTGACCTGCTATATAGCGACCAAGGAAAAGAAAATAATCGGTTTTGCGTGCTATGAAGCGACAGCGAAAAATTTTTTCGGTCCTATGGCAGTGCTGGACAGTGAAAGAAAAAAGGGGATAGGAAAGGCGCTGCTGCTGAGGTCTCTGGAATCTATGCGGGAGCTTGGATACGCGTATGCCGTTATAGGATGGCCTGCAAAGTCCGCCGTTGAATTTTATAAGAAATGCGCGGGCGCAGTTATGATAGATGAAAGTTCGTCGGGAGTATATAAAAGGATGATCGAAATTGACGAATAATTTTCGGGTGAACGGTGGCAAAATTTCCATATACTGTTGACCCGCGCGGGAAAATGGTGTATAATTAAGTAAAACTTTAAGTAAAAGAGGGAGATTTTATGATAGCTATTGGATCGGATCATGGCGGCTACGCGCTGAAATGCGAGCTGGTGAAGCACCTTGCGGAGCAGGGCGTTGAGCTTGTCGACTGCGGCTGTAACGGCGAAACGGCGGATTACCCCGACATCGCCGAAAAGGTCTGCGCAAAGGTAGCGGGCGGCGAATGCGAAAAGGCGATACTTATCTGCGGCACTGGTATCGGGATATCCATGAGCGCCAACAAGATCAAGGGAATACGCGCCGCGCTCTGCACGGACGAGTATTCGGCGAAGTTTACAAGACTGCACAACGATGCGAACGTGCTGTGTATGGGCGGACGCGTTGTCGGCGGCGGTCTGGCGTGCAATATCGCCGACGTGTTTCTGAGTACCGAATTTGAGGGCGGACGGCACGCTGTCCGCGTTGACAAAATGATGAAGCTGGAGGGTAAATAAATGGGAAAATTTGACAATGTAATTGTATGCGATCACCCGCTCGTGCAGCATAAGGTGTCGCTGATACGCGATAAGAATACGGGATCAAAGGACTTCCGCGAACTGGTTCACGAGATATCCATGTTCATGTGCTACGAGGCGACGCGCGATCTGCCGCTCAAGGACGTTCAGATACAGACCCCGCTCGGCGAGCTGGCGAACTCTAAAATCATCAGCGGGCGCAAACTGGCGTTCGTACCGATAATGCGCGCGGGTCTTGGAATGGTGGACGGCGCTCTGGCGCTCGTGCCTACCGCGAAGGTCGGTCATGTGGGAATTTACCGCGACAAGCTTAACGGTAACACCGCTGCGGAGTATTACTGCAAGCTGCCGTTCGATATCGCGAACCGTGAAGTAATTATTCTCGATCTTATGCTCGCGACGGGCGTTTCGGCGGTCAAGACGGTTGATATCGTCAAGAACGCTGGTGCGAAGAACATCAAGTTTATGTGCGTGCTCACCTGCCCCGAGGGTATCAAGGCGCTCCACGAGGCGCACCCCGAGGTTGAGATAATCTGCGGCGCTATTGACGACGGGCTTAACGAGGATCTGTATATTATCCCCGGTATCGGCGATGGCGGAGACAGACTTTTCGGTACAAGGTAACGATCAGCCCTTTGCGTTATTGCTCGGCTGTTGGAGGATCTATGGGATTATTTGATAAGATCAAGAAGAACAATGATAAGAATGACGGAGCGGATGAAGAGGTCGTTATGGACGGCTGGGGAGCGATAGATGAGGCGTTCTTAAGGGTCTACCCCGGGCAGGAGGAGCGGAAACACTTCGGAACGCTAATTCCGTGGCGACTGGGCGGTCCCGACCCGCTCGACGGCATCAGCGTTTACGACGGCGGCGACTGCTGGCATTTTGTCACCTACGGGCTTTCGGAGCTTTACGAAAAGGAATCGGACGACCCCAAGTGGAGCGGTTTCGGAATGGAGTTCACAATGCGGCTCAAAAAGGACTGCTGCGAGGACGAGGAAGCCGAAATACGCTGCGTTTGCGGAAATTTTCAAAACCTGGCGAAGATAACGTTTAACAACGGCGAGCTGTTCAACGCGTGGGAGTGGATATACACGGGGCAGAAGAACGGCATCGACGTGCGCCAAATGTCCGCGCTGACAGGCTTTATCACCGTACCCGATACGCTTGTACGAGGCATTGACACTCCCAACGGTCACGTTGATTTTGTGGAATTTATCGGAGCGACCGACGCGGAGCTTTTGAAGATACAAAGCAAGGAAACGACCGTCCGCGAGTTGTTTGAAAAGATTGGCGATATGACCGATTATAGTCGCAAAAGCTTATATTAAGAGGTGTTTTTAAACGTGCTGTATAAGTGGAATTGCGGATAATTAAACATTTTGGGGGCGCTTGCCCCTGTTCTTTTGTAAAGGTGAACTTCATGACAAAATTAGAGGTTTTGAGGCAATATTTTGGTCACAGCTCGTTCCGAAACGGTCAGGAGCAGCTTATCGACAGCATTCTCGAGGGTCGGGACGTGTTGGGCGTTATGCCGACGGGAGCGGGGAAGTCTATGTGCTATCAGATACCCGCAATACTCCTTGACGGCACTGTTATCGTGATTTCGCCGCTTATCTCGTTAATGCGCGATCAGGTGGACGCGCTCGTCCAGAACGGCATAAACGCCGCGTGTATCAACAGTATGCAGGACAGCGCAAGCTCTTACGAGGTTTACCGCAGAGCCGCCGCGGGGGAGTACAAGCTACTGTATGTCGCGCCCGAGCGTCTTGAAACGGAGGGCTTTCTGCGGTTGTGCTCGTTGCTTACGATACCGCTCGTAGCCGTCGACGAGGCGCATTGCGTATCGCAGTGGGGACAGGATTTCCGTCCGAGCTATCTTAACATCTCGGGGTTTGTGAAATCGCTGAAAACGCGCCCTATAACCGCCGCGTTCACCGCGACCGCAACCGATATGGTCAAGCGCGATATCGTGGATATTCTTGAGCTTCACGACCCGTTTTCGATAACGACGGGTTTTGACCGCCCCAATCTCTGTTTTGAGGTCCGCAAGCCCGCCGACAAGGATAGCGAGCTGCTGAAAATCCTTAACGGCGGCACTTCCGGGAGTACTATCATATATTGTGCCACGCGGAAAAACGTCGAGACCGTCTGCGCTATGCTGAAAAGGAACGGGTTCAACGCGGGGCAGTATCACGCGGGATTTTCCGCGGAGCAGCGCCGCGCCGCGCAGGACGATTTCCTGTACGACAGGATAGACGTAATGGTCGCGACAAACGCGTTCGGAATGGGTATTGACAAGTCCAATGTGTCGCTTGTCGTTCACTACAATATGCCTAAGGATATCGAGAGCTACTATCAGGAGGCGGGCAGAGCGGGGCGCGACGGCGGCGACGCTCGGTGCATACTGCTGTACGGCTACGAGGACGTTGCGCTTGCGGAATTCATGATAAAGAACAGTCCGAGGTCGGACGAGGAGCTTGAAAAGCGCGACAGGATACGTCTGCGCAAAATGCAGGGCTACGTCGGGACAAGCAACTGTCTGCGCGCTTTTATATTACGGTATTTCGGTGAAAAGGCAGAGAACTCGTGCGGCAATTGCAGCAACTGCAACGGCGACTTCGAAACGGTCGACATCACAGTCGACGCACAGAAGATATTGTCCTGCATTTTTCGGCTCAAGCAGCGGGGAAGAGCGGTCGGAAAGGCTCTGATAAGTCAAATTCTCACCGGCAGCCGTGACAAGCGCATAATCGAGGAGGGCTACGACGCTTTGTCCACATATGGTATAATGAACGATGTACCGCGGACTAAAGTTCGTGATATAATAGGCTTTCTCGAGGGCGAGGGCTATTTCGAGGTGTGCGGTGAGTACTCGGTGTGCGTGCTGACCCCGAAAGCAGACGAGTTCATAAAATCGGGAAGAGCGCTCACTATGCGCCTGCCGAAAGAGAACGAGCGCAAGCCGCATTTTCAAAAGGCGGACGGAGAGCATCAAAATCCGGAGCTGTTCGAGGAGCTGCGGGCGCTGAGAAAAAAGCTCGCCACATCGCTGGGGGTGCCGCCGTATGTCGTGTTCTCGGATGCAGTGCTGTGGAATATGTGTGCGCGTCTCCCCAAAACCCACGACGAGCTGCTGGAGATATCGGGCATAGGCACAATGAAAGCCGAGCGGTACGGCAGGAGGTTTCTTGCGGTTATCAATGAGTATGTGGGGAATAAACCGTGACATTGCTGCGGGGTTGTTTTTTTCTGAATGTGAGTTAATTTTGTTTTCCGGTGCTGTTACACAAAAAACAAAAAGTAATAAATAGAAATCAATCCAACAGAAAATTATGCCAAGTGCTGCGAAAAATAAAAAAACATAATTACTTCCCTTGATACACGGACAAAACATAAAAAAATCCTCCGATTTGTACAAAACAACGAAAATAAAATTGACCGAAAAAGCTATTGACGGACACAATAAAATGTGTTACAATTATATACAAGCACTATTTATTGTGCACTATCGAAAAAAGAGGGAAACGGTATCAATGATCAGCATTATAAAAAAAGACAACACCAAAGAGGACTTTAACGTTCAGAAGGTCGTGGACGCGGTGAATAAATCCGCGACGCGCGTTATGTATAAATTCAAGCCCGAGGAGCTTGACTACATATGTAAGTTCGTTACCGACAAGGCATATGAAAGGAATGTTGACGAAATATCCATCGCCGAGATGCACAATATCGTCGAGGGCGCTCTCGAGGCGACCAATCCCACCGTCGCAAAGAGCTATAAGGACTACCGCAACTACAAGCAGGATTTCGTGCATATGCTCGATGAGGTTTACGTAAAGTCGCAGTCTATAATGTATATCGGCGATAAGGAGAACTCAAACTCCGATTCGGCGCTTGTCTCGACCAAACGTTCGCTTATTCTCAATGAGCTGAACAAAGAGCTGTACAAGAAATTCTTTATGACCGCGGAGGAGCTTCAGGCTTGCCGCGACGGTTACATATATGTTCACGATATGAGTGCGCGCCGCGATACCATGAACTGCTGCCTGTTTGATATGAAGTCGGTTATGGAGGGCGGCTTTGAAATGGGCAACCTCTGGTATAACGAGCCGAAAACTCTCGCGGTCGCGTTTGACGTTATCGGTGACGTGACCTTGGCGGCGGCGTCTCAGCAGTACGGCGGCTTTACAGTCGCGAGCGTGGATATCCTGCTCGAGCCGTATGCCGAAAAGACTTACAAAAAACAGTATGACCGCTATATCAGTCTCGGTTTGTCCGAGGAGGCAGCAGACCGCGAGGCTATGAACGACGTTAAAGTTGACTTTGAACAGGGCTTTCAGGGGTGGGAGTACAAGTTCAATTCGGTATCGTCAAGCCGCGGCGACTACCCTTTTATCACGATGACCGCGGGCACGGGTACGGGAAAATTTGCGAAAATGGCAAGTATTACCATGCTGCAAGTCCGCATGAACGGGCAAGGGAAGAAGTCCTGCAAAAAGCCCGTTCTGTTCCCGAAGATCGTGTTCCTGTACGACGAGAACCTCCACGGTCCCGGCTGCGAGCTTGAGGATGTGTTCGAGGCGGGTATCGCTTGCTCGCAGAAGGCGATGTACCCCGACTGGCTCTCGCTTACGGGCGACGGCTATGTCGCGGATATGTACAAGAAATACGGCAGGATAATCAGCCCGATGGGGTGCAGAGCGTTCCTGTCACCATGGTACGAGCGCGGCGGTATGGACCCCGCGGACGATAACGATAAGCCGATATTCGTCGGCAGATTTAACATAGGCGCGGTATCGCTCCATTTGCCGATGATCTACGCCAAGGCGCAGCAGGAGAGCAAGGATTTCTTTGAAGTCCTCGACTACTATCTGAACCTTATCAGACGTATCCACCAACGCACTTATGACTATCTCGGCGAGATGAAAGCCTCGACAAACCCCCTGGCTTACTGCGAGGGCGGTTTCCTCGGCGGTCATCTCGGCATTCACGATAAGATAAAGCCCTTGCTCAAGGCGGCGACCGCGAGCTTCGGCATAACCGCGCTCAACGAGCTTGAGGAATTAGCGTCCAAGAAATCCATTGCGGACGGCGGCGAGTTCGCGCTGAAAACAATGGAGTTCATCAATGACCGAATTCAGAAATTCAAACGTGAGGACGGTCATCTCTACGCTATCTACGGTACTCCCGCCGAGAACCTCTGCGGCTTGCAGATTCAACAGTTCCGCAAGAAGTACGGTATTATTGAGAACGTTTCCGATTTCGAGTATGTTTCCAATTCATTTCACTGCTGCGTCCGCGAGGACATCACGCCTATCGAGAAGCAGAACAAGGAGGAACGTTTCTGGAACCTGTTCAACGGCGGTAAGATACAGTATGTCCGCTATCCCGTCGACTACAACAAGGGCGCTGTAAAGAGCCTTGTGCGCCGCGCTATGCAAAAGGGCTTCTATGAGGGCGTTAATCTCTCGCTCGCATACTGCGACGACTGCGGTCATCAGCAGCTCGAAATGGACGTATGCCCCAAGTGCGGCAGCACCAATTTAACGAAGATCGACCGCATGAACGGCTATCTGAGCTATTCAAGAGTAAAGGGAGACACGCGCCTTAACGCCGCGAAAATGGCGGAGATACGCGATAGGAAGAGTATGTAATGAGGAGACCGCCGATGAAAGAAAAGGCATACATAATCCCCAAAGGCTCACGGCTGTACGCTGCGGCTGTGGTTTGTATGATACTGCAATTCACAGCGCTTGCGTTGATGAACGTGTTTTATTTTGACAACCATATTCCGTTTTTCGGAAATATTGTCGGAGAAACACACGGATTTTTCGTCTTTTTACTTATCAACGATATTCTGTATTTTTTGTCATGCGTATTACAGGTTCTGGGTATGCTTCTGGCGCGAAAAAATTTATGGGTTCTGAGCGGCGGCTGGCTATGTTCGCTGCTGCTTCAGATTTGGCAGAATATTATATTCGGCGGCGCAGGGACCATCTCATTTAATTCCGCCGCCGTCTGCGCACTGGTGTTTATCCTCGCGCAAACGGGAAATATACGCTCACGAAAAGCCGCCGTTATACCGTTTGTCGTTTGCGGCGCGGTCTATCTTGCGGTAATGCTGCCGACATTGTTCAGATATGCGGAGCCCGTGCTGTTTTTGTCCGCGCTGAGTGCGTTTCAGCACTTTTCCTGCGCAATGCTTATGGCGTCGATACTTTGGAAAAACGACGCCGTTCGTGTGCCTGAGCCTATCGTTGAAACGATAACAGATCATAAATAAACGGAGGAGATCATGCGTTACCATAACATAAAGATCGGAAGAGCACACGTCTGAACTCCAGTCACTCA
>CAJUMS010000062.1:0-8165 GCA_910587465.1 uncultured Oscillospiraceae bacterium | reverse complement strand
TTACCATAACATAACCACCGACGATATGCTCAACGGCGACGGGCTGCGGACGGTGCTCTGGGTGGCGGGCTGCGAACACCGCTGCGTGGGCTGTCATAATCCCGATACGTGGGATATCGGCGGAGGAATCCCGTTCGACGCGGAAGCGGAGGCGGAGCTGTTTGAAAAGCTCGCACCCGATTATATCAGCGGTCTGACGTTCAGCGGCGGAGACCCTCTCCACCCGCAAAACCGCGGCGAGGTCACGAGACTGGCGCGGAAATTCAGGGAAAAGTTTTCCGACAAAACTATCTGGCTTTACACAGGCTATCTGTACGAGGAGATCAAAGACCTGGAAATCGTTTCCATGACGGACGTTATCGTCGATGGAGAGTTCGTTAAAGCGCAGTTTGACGCGAAATTGCATTGGAAGGGAAGTGCGAACCAGAGGGTCATCGACGTTCGTGAAACAACACGTCTCAAAAAAATAGTGCTATTTGACTGAATGAGTGTTGCTTTTTAAGCAAAATTTCGGAAGTTTGTGCAGTAAAACCCACTTGACATTTGGGTGAAATAGATTTATAATGTAATTGTTCACAGATTTTATCATTCCGATGTGAGGAAAAACCAAATATTTACTTTTTTGAAAGGAAGGGAATCTGCCATGACCGAGACCACTACTCGACATGATTCCGACAAAAGGGTCATCCGGACGAAAAAGGCGATTAAGGCTGCTCTTTTCAGAATCATGGAAGATAAGGACATCTCCTCTATCACCATAAGTGAGCTAACCCAAAAGGCGAACGTCAACCGAAGGACGTTCTATACGCATTATCGCAACATCACGGATATCCTGAACGAAATCGAAGGCGATTTGGTGGCGGCACTCAGCGAGCTTGTAAAGAAATTTGACGAGAATGATTTCGAGGCAAGCACCTACAATCTGTTTTTGGGGCTGAACGAGCTTATTACCGTGGAATTCGACTATTACTTCCACCTTGTGAGGGTGGATATGCGGGGCATGTTGATGTCACGTCTGAAGAATGTAATAAAGAGTTCGACCGACAAGCTCCTCGAAAGCTTCTGCAGCAGACATGGACAGGATGCGGCGGTCGTTTCCGCATTTATTGTCGGAGGATTTTTCAACACCTACTTAGAATGGCATAACCACCCCGCCGAGATACCCATAGAGCGCGCGGCTAAGCTTGCAAGCTGTATGGTTGGTTTGTGTGTGGATAACGTTGGTGAAACGGTTTCACGTTAATTTTACTTAATAAAAATGCGGAGTTTTTAGCTCCGCGTTTTTTTATTCCTCTGTAACCAATCCTCCCTGCTCGGGGTCAAACGGTGTGTACGGCTGCTGACCGGTGAAATTGACCGACAGCTTGTGAAAGGGACATTTTAGCGAAATCAGATCGCCGCTGCGCTCGTTCGCAGTGACCGTGACCTTCTTCCCGTCAAACTCCGTATCGGCGGTCAGCACGCCGTCTTCCGAGGACAGGCTCTCGCCCGTTAGCGCGGGAAGTTGGTCTATCGACGCGCCTATTACCTCGGGAATAAGCGTATACACGTCGTTATCTCCGACATTGAACGACAGCTCGCCAAGCTTTGCCGACCAGCCGTCCGTGCCAAGCGACATAGTAACGCCGTTGAGCTGCTTCGGCTCTGTGAACGAGAACACCCACTCCGATGCGCCCTTGCGCGTAACGTCCGCCTTTGCGGTGAGGTCGTCGTACACTATCTCCGCCGCGACCTTGTAGGTGCTGTCGAAATTCGGTGCGCTCGGCGTTAACGGGTTAAACGGCAGCTTTGAGCAGCCGCACAGCGAGGTAAGACCTATGACCGCCGCAGCTCCCGCGGCGATTTTTTTTGTGAAATTTGTACGATCAAACAATACTATCCCTCCAATTTTCAGTTCAAAGGAGCGCCGTTTGTGTAAACCTCGGGCAGAATGTTAATAATATCGCTCGCGAGTATGGCCGCGGGGTGCATTGTCCTGCACAGCAGATCAGCCGCGTATCCGTGACAGTACGCGCCCGCTCTTGCTGCAATATACGGTGGAATTCCCTGCGCAAGCATAGCCGCGATAATTCCGGTGAGAACGTCTCCGCTGCCGCCTTTCGCGAGAGCCGCGCTGCCCGTTGTATTCACGCAGACCTCGTCGCCCGATCTGTCGCTGATGACCGTATACGCACCCTTAAGCAGCACCGTCACGCCGTATTCGGCGGCGAACCTCCGCGCCGTGCCTATTCGGTCGTGCTGTATCTCCGCAACGGAAAGCCTGCTTATACGCGAGAACTCTAGGGGGTGCGGCGTTATTATCGTCTCACGCCTGCCGCCCTTATCGCCTGTCCGCTCCTTTAATACATTTATATTATCGGCAATTGAATTTATTCCGTCCGCGTCAATAATTATCGGGCATTGTGCGTTTTTAATAATATATTCGGTCAATTTTCGTGTATTTTCACTGTTCCCAAGACCACAGCCTATCGCAGCGGCGGTCATTTTCGGCAATATTTCGGCGATGATCTCCTGCGCGTTTTCACCGACAAATCCGTCAGATGTTTCGGGGAGGGGCAGAAAAGTATTCTCGACGAGCGTTCCCGTGAGCGCTTTCACGGTCGATACAGGCGCGGCGAGCGTACACAAGCCCGTTCCCGAACGCAGCGCCGCGCGCGTTGACATCACCGCCGCGCCGCTGTAACAAAGACTTCCCGTTATGTTCAGCAGCCGCCCGAACGTTCCCTTATGCGTTCCGGGCGTGCGTTCGGGCAGCACTCCGCGAGAATAATCATTGTCGAATATCGCCTCAAACTCCTTGTAGCAGCTCGAATCGATACCGATATCGTGCGGTATTATCTCGCCGCAAAGCTCAAGTGCGACGGGGTTCAGCAAGCCTTTTTTCATAGCTGCGAGGACATGAGTTTCCGTAGCCTTGAAACAGCGCGGGTCGTGCTCGCCCGTGTCCGAGTTTACGCCGCTCGGCACATCCACTGCGGCGCGCACGGGACGGTTATTCGCGGCGGTCAGCAGCTCAGCGGCATACTCGGGAAGCTTCCCGTGAAATCCCGTTCCGAACACGCAGTCGACGACGATCTGTGCGTTCTGCACAAACGCGGTACAGCGCTGTTTTTCCTTGTTAAGCAAATAGACGTTTTCTTTGTTTAATTTGTCGAAATGCTCACGGGCGCAGTCGGTGTGCGGCTCTCCGTTTACGAGCACCACATGTACCTTGAACCCGCGCTCTGCCAGCAGCCTCGCGATAACAAAGCCGTCGCCGCCGTTGTTGCCTGTTCCGCACATCACTGCGGTGAGACACGGCTTGTACCGCGCGATAACGCTTTCCGCGATATGTTTCCCCGCGTTGAACATCATCTCCGAATAGCTTATCAGCCGCGCGTTGCAATCCGCCTCGGCGGCTTTCATTTGTGCGTTGTTCACAATAAATCTCATATTCGTGCTCCCCCGTTAGTTTATAGTAATATTGTACAACGATCTCCCCGATATGTCAACCCCGTGATAAAATTATGCGCATATCGTGAAAAACCACTTGAAATCAATGAGATTATATGGTATAATATATATGATTATATCATAAAAAACAATTACGAGGTGTAAACTAATGGATTTTATGGAACAGTTGACCAAGATAAACAGCGCGGTCAATGACTTCGTGTGGACTAATCTGGGCTTGGTGCTGCTGATCGGCGCGGGCATACTTTTGACTTGCGCAACCAAATTCTTCCAAATTACCCACATAAAGGAATGGTGGATGAAAACTATCGGCGGTATGTTCAGTCGTAGGAGCAAAGCCCGCCATAATAAGGAAGAAGGCTCGGTATCTCAGTTTCAGGCGCTCTGCACGGCGCTTGCGGCGACTATCGGCACGGGAAATATCGCGGGCGTGGCTTCGGCGATATGCGTAGGCGGTCCGGGCGCGGTATTCTGGATGTGGATTGCGGCGTTCTTCGGAATGATGACAAACTTCTCCGAGAACATTCTCGGTATCTATTACAGGCGCAAGAATGCCGAGGGCGAGTGGAGCGGCGGCGCTATGTACTATCTCCGCGATGGTCTGGGCGGCTACAAGGGCTGCAAATACATAGGACGCTTTCTTGCGGGACTGTTCGCGGTATTTGCTATTCTGGCAAGCTTTGGTATCGGCAATATGGGACAGATCAACAAGATCGTCATCAATCTCGACAGCGCGATACTCAAAAACGTCGATCTTGGCAATGCTTTCGGCGATATTAAATGGACGCACGTCATCATCGGTGTGCTGCTGATGGTCCTTGGGGGATTGATAATACTCGGCGGTTTGAAGCGAATCGCAGCGTTTGCGGAAAGGGTAGTTCCGTTTATGGCGTGTGCGTATATTCTCGGCTGTATTATCGTATTCTTCGCGAATATCACACAGGTCGGCGCTATATTCGCGAGCATTTTCAGGTTCGCGTTCGGTGTTAAGGCGGTCGGCGGCGCGGCAGTTGGTATCGGCATAAAAGCCGTTATCACTCAGGGCTGTAAGCGCGGTGTATTCTCTAACGAGGCAGGTCTCGGTTCGTCGGTAATGGTACACTCCGCATCTAACGTCCGCGAGCCTGTTAAGCAGGGTATGTGGGGCATTTTTGAGGTATTCGCGGACACTATCGTTGTCTGCACCATGACCGCGGTCGTAGTTCTCGCCTCGGGAAAGATCGACCTTGAAACGGGTCTGGCAGCCGAGGGCACGAACGACGCTACGCTCGTGGCGGACAGCTTCGGTAACGTTTTCGGAATAGCAGGCAGCGTATTTGTGTCGATAGCGATACTTCTGTTCGCGTTTACGACAGTAGTCGGATGGTCACACTACGGCTCGAAGTCGTTTGAGTACCTGTTCGGTCTTAAGGCGGCAAAGGGCTACAAGGTGTTTTTTGTGCTGATGATAATCTCGGGCGCGATCATGACAAGCTCGCTTGCGTGGGATATCTCCGATACGTTTAACGGTCTGATGATGGTCCCGAACCTTATCGGCGTACTGGCTTGTCTGCCTATGGTGGTCAAGATTACCAAAAACTACATAGACAGACGCATTAAAAAGCTCAACGTTGAGCCAATGCTCTCCTACGATCCCGCTATCCAGGAGGAACATGCCAAGGATGTAAAGCTTGAGGAGCAGGAGGAGCTTGAAAACTTTAAAGCATAAATACAAATCGCGGGAAGAGATTTCCGCGGTTTTTATTTGTATAAGGAAAAAATTTTGTAAAGACTGTAACGAAACATAAAAAAATGGCACTAATCATACAAAGGGAGGGTGAAAATGTATGACTGTACCGGACGAATTATTCTCCGTCTATTACAAGGATATCTACCGCTATTTGTACAGTCTGTGCCGTGACGTTTCACTCTCGGAGGATCTGACCTCGGAGGTGTTTCTGGAGGTCGTGAAGTCAATAGGCGGTTTCCGTGCGGAAAGCGACGTTAAAACATGGCTGTTTTCGATAGCGCGCTATCGGTGGCTCAAATATCTTAGAAAGAAAAAGAGGACTATCCAAACGGCGGAGCTTTGTGAGCTGACCGAGCTCGAGCAGCCGAGTGGGCGTTCCGCGGAAAAGATCTTTCTTGACCGCGAACTTGTCAGGCATATTTACGCAATCATTGACGAGGAGCAGGAGCGCCCTCGGAAGGTTGCTCATATGCGGATCAACGGCTATTCGTTCTACGAGATCGGCAAGGCGCTCGGGATATCCGAAAATTCCGCGAGAGTAGTTTTTTTCAGGACCAAGGAAAAGATCCGCATAAAATTGAAAGAGGAGGGCTTTGATTATGAATGAGAATAAAATAACCTGCGGCGTTTGCCGCGACCTTATGCCCCTCGTCAAGGACGGCGTTGCGAGCGCCGAAAGTGACACGGCGGTGCGGCAGCATATCCAAGAGTGCGGCGACTGTGCAATGCTTTTTGATGGGAAGTATGTTCCCGCGGTAGAGCCGTCCGAATCGCCGAAAGCGATTTTGCGTATCAAGCGTTGGCTTTCGGGGGTTTATGCGGCGCTTATGCTGCTGGGCATCTATTTCGGACTGAGCCTTACCGCGGGTGTGGACATGTTCTGCAACTGCTTGATAATGCCTTTTGTAGGAGCGTTTGGGTATCTCGTTTTCAGGTGTAAGTCCTTGTTTGCCGTGCCGATAATTCTGGTGATCATACAGGTGATCGTCAATGCATTCGGGCTGTTCGGCACAGAGAGTATCGACTTTTTAATGTTGATCTTTTATATTTTGTTTGCGCTTGCAGGAGTAGTTATATCAATGCTTTTGCATTTCGCGTTCGGCAAGAGAGAAAAAGAGGGGAGCGGTGAAAATGAGCGTTAAGTCATTTATTTCAAGGTATTTAACAGTGTTCAGAATAATTGCCGCAATCATTGCGTTTGCGCTGATAGGCGTGCTTCTGTGGGGAGCTAATGATCTGTTGGGAAATCCTATATCATATTCGATCGCCAAAAAAAATGCCCAGAAATATATCGCTGAAAAATACGCCGCAGATGGGTATGTTCTGGAAGGCGTAAGCTATTCTTTTAAGTTTAAAGATTATCTCGCTCACGTCGCAAAGAACAACAGCGAGGATTGCCGATTTACGGTTTTTTTCGGAATGGACGGCTCGTTTCGCGGAGACAATTATGAGAGCCTTGTTCAAAACGGCAGTAATATCCGCAGACGTCTTGATATGAGTTACCGCGAGCTGGTTGACAGCGTTCTGGAAAGTCCCGCTTATCCGTATTCCACGAACATCGCGTATGGCTCGTTGATTTTTGAGGGTGATGAGGACAAGAGTAAGGAAAAGGGACACGATTTTGCCCTTCCGGACAGTATCCTCGTACCCGATGCGTTGTACAATATTACCGAATTGGGTGGAAAGGCGGGACTGCTCACGATCTATGTTAGCACGGAAAAAGCGGCAACTCCCGAGAATGCAGCTGATATCCTGTTGGAAATAAAAACTCTTATGGAGCAGGCAGGCGTGATGTTTTATGCCATTGATCTCACTCTTCAATCCTCCGGCGGAGATTATATCATTGAGAATTTCCACCGCAGTGATATTTACGAGGATGGGCTTGCCGAGCGCATCTGGAATATCGGTTTAACAACAGATGAGTATAACGCGAAGTATGGAGCGGAAAGAAAAGATTATTAAAATAGCGGGTTGGCAGGGAAAAATCTGAAAGGAAGTGTTTTTGGTGAAAAAACATCAAAGGAATTGCTGAAGGGATTTGTAGGTTTCGGTGGAAACCTTTTCAGTACCGCCGTTTCATCCTCACGGCTGTCGGCGTACTGCACCTTGCGCTCGGATTTTTCCTCAATGGAGTAAGCATTCTCAAACTGAATACCCCACTTGAAAAACAACTTGAGCCGTGTTTTCATCGGATGACAGCCCGTTTTCATCACAATGAAGTGACCTTTCGGCATGGATTTCAGCTCGTCTATCGTCATCAATGGGCGTTCAATCATTTGAAGCTGACGGTTGCTGCCGTCCATGCTGCTTGAGCGCGTCACCGTTCTGCTGAGTACGGTCTGCTTGCCAAGGTTCTGAGACATCGCCTCGGCGGTCTTAGAGTTTGGGGCGAACGCGCCGAACAAGGTGCATTGGCAGTTATCGACGATGATTTCCGCGCCCTCTTTACCATAGGTTTTCTCGAACTGCGCGAGGGACTGGATTATTGCAACGATGGATATTTTTCTTGAGCGCGATGCCGAGAATATCATTTCAAGTCCGTCGATCTTGGGCAGCGTTCCCACTTCGTCCATATATTTTCTTGCTGCAAGTGATCGGAACATCTTCGTTGATCCAGATGCTATGACTCACTTCTTGATTGAGAGAAGCAACTCATAGGTTTTTTGTGCGACTTAAACAAAAACAATCCGAAAAATTTTGTAGGGGGATGGTTCGAATCCATTTTCGTGTCTAAAATATCTACGGATGGTGATTTCTGTTTTTCACAAGATTTATGCCCACAAATGGCTTTATACAGCCGTTTGTGGGCATAAATCTTTTTGGTAGCATTTAGTTGGAGCTGGTGAACGGACTCGAACCCCCGACCATGTGCTGTTGATAAGGAGATCGAATCCGTTCGTTAATATTTGCTTTACAGTGCCGTTTGTCGGTGCTTATGATGTTGTATAATAAAACTTGACACCAAATTCTCAAAGAAGTATAA
>CAJUMS010000061.1 GCA_910587465.1 uncultured Oscillospiraceae bacterium | reverse complement strand
TCGGAAGAGGTCACGAGGTATTGAACGGGCGGGATATCACGGTGGAGATACGCGCCGTAAATCACCGCTATTACGAGTTTTCAAGCAGACTGCCGCGCGTGTATACGTTCGCGGAGGACAAGCTGAAGTCGCTGTTTCAGGGGAAGATATCGCGCGGCAAGGTGGAAGTGTCTGTCCAGGTGCAGAATGTCACCGCCGTTTCCGAGAAGATAACCGCAAACAAGGAGGTCATCGCTGAATATGTTACGGCTTTGCGTGAAATTAAAGATGAATTTTCGTTGACGGACGATCTGTCGTTGGCGGCTGTTATGCGGCTGCCAGACGCGTTTACGGTCGTTAAGGCGGAGGCGGACGAGGAGCAGCTCTGGGAGGATCTGAAAACGGTCGCTGAGCAGGCGCTCGCGAATTTTATTCGTATGCGCGAGACCGAGGGCGAGCGTATGAAAGCGGACATTTTGGCACGGCTGACGGCTATTGAGGGCAACGTGAGCTTTGTCGAGGAGCGCTCTCCGATCATTGTCGGGAGCTATCGCAGGCGGCTTTACGACAAGATGTGCGAGGTCTTAGAGGGAAAGAACGTCGACGAGAACCGCATACTGCTTGAGGCGGGGATATTCTCCGAAAAGACCGCCGTCGACGAGGAAACGGTGCGTCTGCGCTCGCATATCGCGCAGTTCCGCGAGATGCTGGAGAGCGACGAGCCGATAGGCAGAAAGCTCGACTTCCTCGTTCAGGAGATGAACCGCGAAACCAACACTATCGGTTCAAAGGTTCAGGATATCGAGGTCACGAAGATCGTTGTCGACCAGAAAAGCGAGATCGAAAAGATCCGCGAGCAGATACAGAATATCGAGTAGGTGGCTTTCTATGGACTTCAGAGAGGCACAGAAAAACGGGATACTTACCGTTTACACCGACACCGTCCCCGAGCTGGAGCGTGAGGTAAAGGAGTATAACGAGCTGATGTCCGTCTGCCGAAAAAAATGAAGCGCGTCAGCGAGCTGGAGTTTGGGTATTTAATTTTAAATCCGGCGGTAATCGTGCCGTTGTTGGTCTTAGACAGCTACACCTCTAATAATATTCAGTTGGGGAACATTGGACCCATGGCGGTGCTTATTGCCTTTGCGGCGACTTTTTTGTACTTTACGATACCCAAAAAAAATCTTGTCATACCGACCGCAGTCTCGTTATTGCTTCCGTTTCTTGACATAAAATTTGCGATACTTACCGCAGCTGACATTATTCTTGCCGTATGGCACACCTTGTTGCTGAAATCGCTTAAACAAATCGACGGTTATCCCGCTTTTTCGGAGATCTTCATAAAGTACGAAAGATTTTCCGAAAAGAAGTCCGGTATGTGAACGCTAAAATGGCGGAAATATTTAAAAAACCTCTTGACAATATCGGGCAAAAGTAATATAATATAGATGTAAGCGATAGCTTACGAAATATTTTGATCTGTTTCGGGGCGGGGTGCAATTCCCCACCGGCGGTGAAGGGCATTGGTGTCCAAAGTCCGCGACCCGGGCGCGTTATAGGGCGGCAAGGTGTTGCTCGGCGTTCCCGGCTGAATCGGTGAAATTCCGATACCGACGGTATAGTCCGGATGAAAGAACCAGAAGAATTTTATATTCTGCGTCCCCTTTAAAAGGTTTGGTGGCATTTTGTCCGCATTGACCTTTGAAAGGGCTTTCTTTTTCCCCGAGGAAAAGGAGTTATCATGGAAAACGTAAAAACAGCAAAGAGATTTGACGTGCGGCGATTGGTGTTCACGGCGCTTATGGCGGCGCTGTCGATAGTGCTGGCGGAGTTCTTGGGCTTTAAGGTGGGTATTATGCCGAGCTTTATGACCTTTGACTTTTCGGATGTTCCCGCAATGCTGGCGTCGATGACTATGGGTCCGGTGTCGGGTGTGGCGGTGTGCCTTATCAAGAATATCTTCGGGTGCTTTACGACAAAGACGGGCTGCGTCGGAGAGCTTTCGAATTTCATTCTATCGGCATGTCTGGTGCTGCCCGTTGGATTGCTCACGCATAAAAGCGCAAAAATATCCCGCGCGGTCATCGGCTGCATTTCGGGAGCCGTTCTGATGGCTCTGGTTAGCATTGCGTCGAACTATTTTCTGGTGTTCCCGGCGTACAGTGTTGCGTTTGGTGCGCCTATTGAGGCAATCGTTGGAATGTATCAGAAAATTCTGCCAAGCGTTGACAGCCTTATGGACTGCCTGGTGATCTTCAATATGCCGTTCACGTTCGTAAAGGGCTTTATCGCGGCGGTCGTGTCAATAGTGCTGTATAAAAAGCTGCGTCCTGTTTTCAATGGACTTTATCGGGAATAATACCGAAAGGACACTATAATCAATTATGTCTTTTAGATCAGCATTAAAGCATTTCAATACGATAAGCAAACATCGCCACAAGGTGATAGCGCACTGTGCCAAGGCAGGGATATTGTGGCAGGGACTTCGGCACGATCTGTCGAAGTACTCTCCTACGGAGTTCCTGCCGGGAGCGCGGTTCTATCTCGGAACGCGTTCGCCAAACGAGGGAGAGCGCGAAGCTTACGGTTACTCACTTGCGTGGATGCACCACAAAGGACGGAACCGTCACCATTTTGAGTACTGGACGGATTACAATCCGAAAACCCGTCAAGTCGAACCCGTGAAAATGCCGCTGAGATACGTCGTCGAAATGTTTTGCGACAGAGTAGCCGCGAGCAAAATATATCAGGGGAAGAACTACAAAGACGATTCCGCACTGCAATATTTCTATCATGGAAGTACCCACCGCAAGATACACCCCGAGACCTCCGCGCTGCTTGAGAAGCTGCTTGTAATGCTTTCCGAAAGTGGAGAGAGAGAGACTTTCGCGTATATTCGCAGGCTGATAAAGGACAAAAAAGAATATTGATTTATGCCGTTTCCATTCATCAGGGCGGCATTTTTCTATTGACATTTTCCGCGTTATATGATAAAATTATAAAAGAGAAGTTTAGCATATCTGTAAAGGTGTACAAAATGAAAAAAGCGTTAAAGGTTACGTCGTTTTTGTGTTTGCTGGTTGCGGTGTTGTCGGTGATTTTCGGTATCGTCACGCTCACCTCCGCAAACCGTTCGTTCTTTGTGGGGTTTGCGATGTTCAATGTTATCAGAAGCGGAACGTTTATGGGCTTTATCGGCAATCTTATCGGAATGGCATTGACGTTCGCGAGCTTCGGCTTAATGGGCTTTTATTCGCTTAAGGGCAAGGATAAAAACGCTTTGATTTGGTCGCTGATAGCGATTGTTTTGTCTGTTATTTCGCTTGTTATAGTGCTTATAGGAAAAATGATGTCGTTTGGCGATATCATTATAACGCTGTTGCCAGTTGCGCATTTGTTTTTGATTTTTAAGAATACTGATGTCTGATGTTGAAATAATATGGAATACAGAAAGCTTCCGCACGGCGTGGAGAAAATAAGCGTGCTCGGGCTTGGCATGGGCGGAATACAACAGGTGTCCGACGCTGAGATAGAGCAGATGATACGCAGGGCGCTCGCCGGCTGCCGCGAAAAGATATATGTTCATATGCACTTCGGCGCTGTTTACAACGAAAATGGCGACTACGGTTGGTCGCTGACGGAGATCGAGGAATATTTCAAGTAAACGGAGAAAATGATGTTAAGCAAGATTTTAAAAAGCGAGAGCTGCGCAAAATGCCGCGTATGCTGCGGATTTGTCGAGGAGGACAAGTGGGAGATACCGCTTATTTTCGGAGAATTCCGCGAAAAGATTGAGGAAAAGCTCGGCATAGCGCTGGCCCCGCGCGGCGGAGAGTATGTGTTTGATATGAAGTTCGACGGTGACAAGCTGATATATTGTCCCGCCGCGAGCGAGCACGGCTGCACGCTCGGTGAGCTTAAGCCGTTCGACTGCCTGATATGGCCGTTTCGCGTGAACAGCCTTGGAGATATACGCGTGATAACGGTATCGCCCGTATGCGGATCGGTTTCGGATCTGCCGCTGAAAACGCTGTCAGAGTTCGTGAGCGCGGACGGCTTCGCGGATAAGCTCTTCAAGACCGCGCGCGATCACCCCGATATCGTCAAGCCGTATATCGGCGGATATCCGATAGTCGCGGTAGAAAAAATTCCGAAAATGTAAACCAAACATAACATAATTGTAATCTCCGATTGGTTGAAAAACGTCGGAGATTATTTTATAATATTATTACAGGGGTGAAATACATGGATTTCAACAACTTAAAGCTGTTCCGCAAACAGAACGGCTTCACTCAGGAGCAGGTCGCCGAAAAGCTCGGCGTATCGCGGCAGGCAGTCGCTAAGTGGGAGCGCGGCGAAAGCGTCCCCGACATTGAGAACGTAATAGCGCTCGCGGATATGTACGAGGTAACGGTGGATTCGCTCGTGCGCAATATGACCTCGCTCTCCGATAAGCGCTCCGACAAAAAGCATATGTTCGGCATAACCCGCGTCAACGATAAGGGACAGATAACCCTGACGAAAAAATGCCGCGAGGTATTCGGTATAAATACGGGAGACGCGATACTTATCCTCGGCGATGAGGACAAGGGTATAGCGCTTGTACGCGTCTCCGAAATATTTGAAAAGTAGAGGTAAATATGAACGCTATTGAAACCAAAACCCTCACCAAGAGTTACAAATCCAAGACCGCCGTTTCCAAGCTATCGCTGACGGTAGGCGAGGGGGAGCTTTTCGCGCTGCTCGGCGTAAACGGCGCGGGTAAGACGACAACTATCCGTATGCTGTCCTGCTTATCCAAACCCACAAGCGGTGAATGTTACGTCTGCGGACACAGCTGCGCGACCGAGCAAGCAGCGGTTAAGAACATCGTCGGCATCTCGCCGCAGGACACCGCAGTCGCCGAGAACCTTACGGTGCTTGAAAATATGCGACTGATATGCGGTATCTACGGCTATTCTACCGAAAGAACCAAGCAGCGTATCGATGCTATGACTTCATTGTTCAGAATGGACGAGGTGGCGAATTCACGCGCGAAAACACTTTCGGGCGGCTGGAAGCGTAAGCTGTCCATCGCGTTGGCGCTGATAGCGGAGCCAAAGGTGCTTTTTCTTGACGAGCCTACCCTCGGACTTGATGTACTTGCCCGCCGTGAGCTGTGGAGCGTTGTAGAGGAGTTAAAGGGCAAAATAACGATAGTACTGACCACGCATTATATGGAGGAGGCGGAAGCTCTCTCAGACCGCATAGCTATAATGATAGACGGCAATCTCGCCGCGCTCGGAACTCTTTCGGAGCTTGAGGCGCAGAGCGGCGAAAGCGGACTTGAAAACACGTTCGTAAAGATAGCCGCAAAGTTTGGAAAGGGGGCGTAAAAATGAACAAAATAAGCGCCTTTTCCGCGAGAAATTTTAAGGAAATTATTCGCGACCCTCTCAGCTACATATTTTGTCTGGGTTTTCCGCTTGTAATGCTTATCGTAATGACCGTAATCAACGACGGCATACCGCCCCAAACGGGAATGACGATCTTCCGTATCGATAACCTCGCGGGCGGTATTGCCGTTTTCGGACTGACATTTGTTATGCTGTTCACCTGCCTTAACGTTGCGAAGGACCGCTCGGGAGCGTTTCTGGTGCGGTTGTACGCAACACCCATGCGCTCGGAAGATTTTATCCTCGGCTATGTGCTGCCGACTTCATTGCTGGCTGTATTGCAGATACTGATAACGCTTGCGGCGGCGTTTGTCGTGTCGCTGATAGTCGGTATCGAGCTGAACGTTCTCGGATTGCTTTTGGCGCTGCTGTCGCTGCTGCCGACGGTCGTGATGATGATAGCTCTCGGACTGCTTTTCGGTACGCTGTTCAGCGAGAAAGCCGCGCCGGGACTGTGCTCGATAGTTATCTCGCTCGCGTCGTTTCTTGGAGGCGTATGGTTTGACGCGGATGGACTTGGCGGCGTAATGCTGAAAATATGCGAGGTATTACCGTTCTATCACGCGGTAAAAGCCGCGAGGATGGCAAGCGCTCTCAAATTCGACGGATATCTCCCGCACCTGCTGATAACATTGGCGTACTGCGTCGCGATAAACGTTGCGTCTGTGATAGTGTTTAAGAGCAAGATGAAAGCCGATCTGCAATAACTAACGGGGAGCGAAATGCTCCCCGTTTTACTTTCAATTAAGGCTTTGCAAATTTCTTGCCGTCTGTGCTGATATAAAGATCGCCGTCGCTCTCAACATATACCATGTTGTGCGTTATCTCAACAAATCCGTTTATGTCGTCGAGTCCCGCTTTTTTCTTGTCTCCGCCGCCTGCGCTGTAATATAGCGTATCTTCATCGTCGGTGAACACGCATACGCCGTCGGGATTAACAACGAAGTCGCCCACGTCGTCGATTATTTTTTTGCCGTTCTTGCTCTTGCCGTCAGCGTAACGGAGCACATTATCTTGGTTGAGCAGATAGACGTGTTTCAGGTCCTTGTCCGCGTCGTAATCGAGTATCTCGCTGCCGAGCTGATCCTTGTTATCCGGGTTGGAAACGCTGATCCTGTAAAGATCATCGCCCTGAGCGTATACAAGCTTCTTTCCGTCCGCGGAAAGAATGCAGCTTTTTACGGACGACGCCAAGGTTTCCTTGTCAAAATCGTCGCCCTTGCGCGTGAATTTGACGACCTTGTTGTCGGAGTATGCAATAAATTCCTTGAGGTTGTCGTAACAACGGATCCCGCCTTCGGGATATACCACATCTATGCTGTTGCCGGTTATCTTGATCTCTTCTTTAAGCGAGCTGTCAAAGTAATAAATTCCGTTGTCCGAGGCGAACAACACCTGCTTGTTGTCCGACGAAAGAACGGGTGTGAAATTCAGCGACATAGACTTTACGCTCTCTGCGGAGTCCGCTTTGAGATTTTTGATGTAGCTGAGCTTGAAGTTCTTGTCTAGACCGTATACGATTCCGCCGCCGTTGCTTACGGAAAACGGTATCACCTTTGCGTCAAGGTCGATATGTTTTCCGTTCTTGACCGCGTAGGTGGATATTTTATCGCCGTTCGTCTCCGCGTAAGCTATCGTGTCGCCGTTGGGTGAAACGACGGCGGGTGCCGCGAGACCGTCCTCGATATCCGCCGCCTTTGTAGCCTTTCCGCCCTTGTAGGTGTATATTGCGTCGTCATAGACGTACACAACGGTGCTGCCATCGGCAGACATATTTATCATGGCGATATTGAATTCCTCGGTTATCTTGCTTATCCTGCCATCCGAAAGATAGTATAGCGCCTTATCTCCATCGCGGAGAACAGCCTTGCTTCCGTCATAGCTTTCCGCAGCGATATCCGCGCTTGACGAGAGATCTGTGCTCTTTATCTTCTTGCCGTTGTATATCACGCTGCCCTCGCCGCTATCGTTATAAACATAGTATACTCCCTTTATTGCCGTAGAACCCGAGCTGCCAGAAATGCTGCCAAATAAGGCGATAAGCACGGTCAGCAGCACAAACAGAACCGCAGCCGCTGTGATTATCAAAACCTTTTTATTCTTTGCAAGCGCCAAAACGTTGATAGCTTTAGCTGTTTCATCCTTCTCAATCGTGATCTCCTCGGGCGATTCGGCGGTATCCGAGGCAGTTTCAGCAGCATTCTGCGCGGTTTCCGTAACTTTTTCTGTAACGTCTTTCATAGTTTCCGATGCCGCTTCGGAAATATTCTCAACGGTCTCCGCGGCTGCTTTGGCAGCCTTCTCCGCAGTTTCAGCTGCGGCTTCAACGGCGTCCTCGGCGGTTTCTTTAACGGTTTCGGCGGCGTTATCCACCGTCTCGTTTACAGCTTCAACAGCTTTCTCCACTGTTTCCATGGCAGCTTCGACAGTGCTTTCGGGAGTATCCTCCTCCAGACGTTCGCCGCAATGTATACAGAACCTCGAGCCGTCGTCGAGCTCTTTTCCGCAATAGGGACAAAACATAATTTTTCCTCCTGAAAACTTTTTTATTCCGCACGATATCATGAACGCGCGAAAAAACGTATATTTACACATTATATCTTTATTATAACAAGTTATGGAATATTCTGCAATAGCAATAATAACCAATATAAAAAGAGGCGGAGTGTTTTAATTTGATTTATTTCACAATTCGGTTATATAACGCGTAATTGCTTTGCGGAGACGTATTAAAAAAGCCTTGCAAATCGCCTTGACAAAGCGTCGGCAAAATGCTATAATTTAATTGACAATAAGAATTGGAAAGGATATACAAATTCAATGAAAATAAAAAGCGTAAAGGGTACGCGCGACTATCTGCCGCAGGAGGCGGAGCTTCGCGAGAGCATACAGAAGACCATCTCCGACATCTATCGCGAAAACGGTTTTTCTCGCATAATGACCCCTGCCATAGAGGATATCGAGAATCTCGACAAAAGCGATGGCGGCGACAATCTGAATCTGATATTCAAGATATTGAAGCGCGGCGACAAGCTACAAAAAGCGCTTTCGGACGGCAGCGAAAACGCATTGTGCGATATGGGACTGCGCTACGACCTGACCTTGCCGCTCACAAGATATTTCGCGGCTAACAGACAGAGCCTTCCAATGCCGTTCAAGGCTATTCAGATGGATAAGGTATACCGCGCTGAGAATCCTCAGAAGGGCAGGCTGCGTGAGTTTATGCAGTGCGATATCGACGTTATCGGCGACAGCGAGCCCGAATGCGAGATCGAGCTTATAGCCGTGACCGCAAAGGCGCTCAAAGCGCTTGAGATAGGCGAATTCACCGTCCGTGTAAACGACCGTACTGTGCTGAACGGTATGCTTTCGGCGCTCGGCTTTCCCGAGGCGGAGCTGTCGACGGTATGCGTAAGCTTCGACAAGCTTGACAAGATCGGCGCGGAGGGAGTAGCCGCAGAGCTCACCGAAAAGGGCTTTGACAAGTCCGCCGTGGACAAGCTCTCCGACGTATTGTCACAGCTTCCGCTGACGTTGGACAAGATAACCGAGATAGTAGGCGGGGAGAAAACCGCGCGGCTGTCGAGAATAATCACGGACAGCAAGGCTATCGCGAACGGCGCTTACGGCGTTGAATTCGATATCTCGCTCGTCCGCGGACAGGGCTATTATACTGGCACGGTGTTCGAGGTGCGCTCCGAAAACTTCGGCAGCTCCGTAGCGGGCGGCGGACGCTATGACAAGCTTATCGGCAAATTTCTTGGCGAGGAGATACCTGCGTGCGGTTTCTCGATAGGCTTTGAGCGCATTTTCAGTATACTCTCCGAGCAGAACCGCGCTGCGTCGTCAAAGGAGAAGCTCGCGGTTTTCTACGAGGATAATTTCATGGAGGTCTACGCTAAAGCCGAGGAGCTCCGCGGACAGTATGACGTATCGATCTACAAGAAGCCGAAAAAGCTCGGCGCATTTTTGAACAAATTGCAGGCTGGCGGCTTTGCAGGATTTGCTTATCCCGACGGAAATGTGAAGATGTTTGACTGATAAGGGGTGACCGTTTTATGGGTTTGGTTTTGGAATATGTAAGCTCACGGGAATACAGCATTATACAAGGTCTTGAAAAGCTCGGCGTGAAAGCGGTCTCCGCGCCCGCCGCAAATTACGATAACGCGGAGGTCTCGGCAGTGTTCATTTCGGGAGAATTCGCGGTGCGTTCCGACGAAAACGCGGCGATTGTCCGCGAGGTATGCGCGCGGTTCGGGAAACTGGAGACTCCGGTAGTGTTTGACCCCGACCTAAGTAATAGCGGCGCGGACAAGTACCCGCTGATAAACGAGATAGCGGCGCTGTCCGAGATATTCCTGCCGAGCGATGAGGACGCAAAGGAGCTTTGCGGTCTTGACGACCCCGAAAAAACAGCGGAGCATTATTTGTCGCTCGGAGTGCCGAAAATAATCATTACGCTCGATAAAAAAGGCGCGTATTACCGCAGCGCGAAGGAAAGCGGTTATACTCCGACGTTCCGTGCGGACAAGGTGGTCGACACGCACGGCGCTGGCAAGGCATTCGCGGCGGGGCTGATAAGCGGCGTTATCGAGGAGATACCGCTAAGCGAGGCGGTCATCAGAGCGAATGCGTGCGGATGTATCTCAATTCAGAAGCATGGAGAGTATTTCCCCGACAGCGCGGAGATGCGCGAGTATATGCTCGATCATCGCTTTGCGGTGGAGGGTTGTAAGGAGTATTAACTATGACATTATACATTACCGATCTTGACGGAACATTACTGCGCTCTGATACTTCGATTTCGGAGTATTCGGTGAGTACGCTTAATTCGCTGATAGATCGCGGCGTAATGTTCACCTACGCCACGGCGCGTTCGTTCGCGAGCGCGTCTCCGCTGGTGGACAGACTGCGGCTGAATTGTCCCGCGATAACCTTCAACGGTGTTTTCATTATTGATCCGCGAACGGGAAAGCACCTTGTAGAAAACACATATTCCGCGGAGTGCCGGCGGATGGCGCGCGAGCTGTTTATAACCGAAAATATTGCGCCGCTGGTGTATTCCTACATAAACGGCGAGGAAAAAGTCTCCTATCTCGAAAGCCGCCTTGACGAGGTGAAAAGCTACGTCAATTCGCGGCGGGGCGATAAAAGATTGCGTCCCGTAAGCGATTACAAGGCGCTTTTCGAGGGGGATATTTTTTATTTTACGGTGATCGATCCGCGTGATATCTCGCCATTGGACAAGGTGTTCACCGCGGAGAACGGCTTTTCGCGCAACGTCCAGAAGGACACCTATGACGATAATATGATCTGGTACGAGATCTACGACAAAAGTGCGTCAAAAGCGAACGCCGTACGGCAGTTGGCGGACTTGGTAAAAGCGGACGAGCTTATCTGCTTCGGCGACAACAATAACGATATTTCGATGATACAAGCGGCGAACGTCGGCGTTGCCGTGGCGAATTCGGTGGACGCTTTGAAAAGCGCCGCCGATATAATTATCGAAAGTAACGACAACGACGGGGTGGCGAGGTATATTGAAAAGCGCGGGCGATAAGGAAAGGTTCTCGGCTGCTCTCGGAGCGGCGCTGATGAACGATAAAAAAGGCTTTCACGGCTCCGTCGGTACGCAGAACGAAAAACTTATCCACGCGACGCTTAAAAATTATTACGCTCCGTACTCCGACGAGCAGGAAATAAAGCTCGGCAGCTTTTTTGCCGACGCGGTAAGTGAGGACGGTATTTTCGAGATACAGACCAAGGCGCTCTATCGGCTAAAGGAAAAGCTGCGGACGTTTCTGGAATATTCGCGCGTGACGGTGGTACATCCCGTTATCGGCGAGTACCGAACGCTGTTCATCAGCGAGGACACTGGGGAGATAGCCAACGAAACTCAGCTGCGCAAGCAGTATTCCAAGCTGAAGATATTCGAGGAGCTGTATTCGATACGCGAGTTTCTTAATCACGAAAATCTGTCGGTAATCATAGTGCGGCTTAAAACCGAAAAGCGCGTTTATTTTCGCGGCGAAAAAGTCCCCGATATGCGCAACAGGACGGCGCGGAAAAGATGCCTGATAAATCAGGTGCCTCTTGAGATAACCGAGGAACTGCGGCTGGATATCCCGCGCGATTACGAGATATTCCTGCCCGACAAGCTACCGGAAAAATTCACTAAAAAACAGCTATGCGCCGCGGCGAAAGAATGCCGCGCGTCGCTGCGCACCGAGGTTCTGCGCACGGCGGGGATAATCGTCAAGGTCGGTGAAGAGGGCAGGGAGTATGTATACAAGGTCAACGGATAAGGAGCGGACGATTTGGTAACATTCATTATTGCAAAGGCGAATTTCGACATTTCCGCAAGAGTAAGGAGCGAGCTTGTTTCCCTGCTCGACAGCGGCGCGGATAAGAGGAATATAGTCTATATAGTTCCCGAGCAGTTTGAGTACGAGACCGAAAAAGCGGTCTACAGGATACTTGACGATAAGGGTCTGCTTTCACGCTTTGATGAGGTGAAGATAACCACGTTTTCGTCGCTGTCCGGGGAGATACTCGAAAAAAGCGGGGAAACGCGGCTGCCAGCGGACGATATTGTCAAAAGCATAGTAATGCACAAGACCGTCAACGACAACAAGACCGCGCTTTCGGCACTCGGGAAAATAGCCTCGCGGTCGGGTTTCTGCGAAAAAATGGTGCAGACCGTCTCCATGTTCAAGATCGCCGGACTTACCGCGCGCGACCTTGAGGAGAGCCTTCCGAATTTCGAGCTTGATGGAAACGGGAATTCGCCCGTAGTAAGAAAGCTCTCGGAGGTCGGTATGCTGTATGGACAGTACGAGGAGCTTATTGCGGACTATATCGACAGGCTTGATATAACGAGTATGGCGGCGGATATCGTCGCCAAAAGCGATTTCTCCGATTATGACGGCGTGAGTGTTTTCGTGGACTGCTTCAACGATTTCACGAGCGATCAGCTGTTGTTTTTGCGCCGCGTAATCGGAAAGGCGGAGAACGTGACGTTCGGCTTTGCCGCGGAGCTTGACAGTAACCGAGAGGTTTTCAGAACCCCAATAGAGCAGATAAACCGCCTGAAGCAATAGGCGGTTGAGGATAATTGCGAAATAAGAACGGTAACCGATGATATAGCCGACAGAATGTCCGAAAACAGTTCCCTGCGCGAGCTGTCGGAGCGGCTTTTCAGGACGGGCAGGAGCGCTGTTGAACTCGGCGACAGCGCAGAGCTCGTAAGCGCGCCGAGCGTTTACGAGGAAACGGAATACATTGCCGCGAGAATTCGCCGTCTCGTGAGCGAAAAGGGTATGCGCTACCGCGAGATAGCCGTGTTGTGTACCGATGCCAAAGCTTACGGGAAGTACGTTGAGAGCGCGTTTGCGAGGTATGATATACCCGTTTTTACGGACGCTCCCGAGCCGATACTGTATCAGCCGCTGATAAACGCCGTTATCGCCGCGCTGAACGTCCTGCGAGACTTCAACGTCGATACGGTGCTCAGCTGCGTAAAAACGGGATTTTTCAGCAAATTTGACGCGGAAAAGGACGAGCGCGTGGGCTTATCGGCGAAGGATATCGACATATTCGAGAGCTACGTCTACGAGTGGGCGCTGGAAACTCCGCACCTCAAAAAGCCGTTCACGTTTAAAAACAATCGCCTCGAAAGAGACCTTGACATGGAGCAGGCGGAGGAGATACGCGCGGGGGTAGTTCAACCCCTGCTCGACCTGCGCCGCAAGCTTCCAAAGGGCACGGGAACGATAAACGGCGCGGAGCTTACCGAGCTGCTTTACAAGCTCCTCACGGACGATATCGGCGTTCAGCGAGCTCTTTTTACGCGTTGCATGAACGAGGACGGCGAGGGGCTGAATTCCGAAATGGTGGCGCTGTATCAAAGACTGTGGAACTCGCTTATCGGGATATTCGATTCGCTGCACAAGGAGCTTAGCGGCGTTCCGATAACCCTTGATGACTATTACAGACTGTTCCGTGATATCTGCTCCACAACGTCGCTTGCAAAGCCGCCGCAGTTTGTTGACTGTGTGCTTGTCGGCGATATCGACAGGACGCGCGCCGATAACATAAAGGCGGCCTTTATCGTCGGCGCGACCTACGAGGGCTTTCCTACGCCCGCGCCGCAGAGCGGTATATTCTCGCAGTATGAGACAGAGCTTCTGCGCGACAATATAACGCATTTCGGCGAGCGTTGCCTGAAATCGGTTCGGGAGCAGTACTACCTGTCGCTGTACCGCGCGTACAAGGCAGTATCGCTGCCGTCGGAATTTCTGTGCGTTAGCTGTCCGCAGTGCGACGCTTCGGGCGAGGCTGTTCAGCGCTCCGACGTTATAAACGGCATTCTCGGAACGTTCCCCGACGCTAAGATCATCAAGACCTCCGAGCTTGGCAGCAAATTCTACTGCCGCACCGAAAAGGCGGCAAAGGCGCGCTACGCTCTCGGGCTGAACCGCGGCGGGCGCGATAACGCGGTGCTGAAAAAGGCATTGGAGAAAAACGGGAACGCCGATTTCACGGAAATGCTCGACGATATCCGCAGGTCACGCGCAGTGAGAACTACGGAGGAAAGCGATTTTTCGGGCAGTCATCACATTTCCGGAAAGACGGCGCGGCGGCTTATGTCCGATTACATAGGCGCGACGGCCGTCGAAAAGCTCAGCGCGTGCAAGTTCAATTATTTCTGCCGCTACGGTCTCGGTATCGACGAGAAAAGTCCGCGCAGCTTTAACAACGCCAAGCGCGGAGACGCTATTCACTTTGTGCTTGAGAACGTTCTCCGCGAATACAGCGGCGATCCCGACAGCTTTTTCAGACTTACCCGCGCGGAGCTGTACGCGCTCTCGCGGAAATACCTCGCGGAATACTGCCGTCTGGAGACCAACAACGAGTTCTCCGACGACAAGCGTACTCAGTTTTTGTTCAACAATATCGCCAACTCGTCTGCGGACGTACTCATCACTGTGCAGGCGGAGTTCTTTGCGCGGCGTTATCGTCCAAAGTTTTTCGAGCTTGACATAGCGGACGGTGACGAGCGGAAATACATTATTGATAACGAACAGTCCGAACCATCAGCGATACCTCCCGCGGAGCTGTATTCCGAAAACGAAAGTGGCAGAACCGACGAGCCTAAGGCCGCCGAAGAAAGCGGGCGCTATATTGAGGCAAAGCCCTTGATCATAAGGCTTGAGAACGGCATAGAGGTGACCGTGATAGGCAGGATAGACCGTGTTGATATGTTCACGGAAAGGGACGAAAACGGTGGCATGGACAAGGTATATGTGCGGGTGGTGGACTATAAGAGCTCTGTCCGTGAATTCGACCTTAACAATACACTGCACGGCTCGAATTTGCAGATGCTGCTGTATCTGTTCGCGCTGTGCGACGCAAATAAGGATAACCCTACCCTCACGCTCTGTCCGGGAGGAGTGAGCTACGCTCCGTCAAAGAACACGGGCGCGGTCGAGGAGGAGCTGTCGCCGTACCGTATGCTCGCTATGAATTATCACCCCAACGAGCTGCTGATAAGCGACGACGTTACGCGCAGGGATATTGACGGGTATCTTGAATTCGTACTTGAAAAAATTTCCTCCGAGGGCGGTCTTGACGAGAAAACCGCCGAGGCGATAAAAAAGACGTTTTCTCCCAATGCGCTCAATATGGCGGATGCGGAGAGCTTTGACAAGCTGCGCGGGGATGTTCTCGCCGCTGTCGGAAAGGAACTTAATGCGCTGTTCGACGGCGATGTGAGCGCTCTTCCGCTCGTATGCACCGAGACCCGCCGCGACGTAAACGGGAAGGGCGAGAACAAGCGAAAGGACCCGTGCGAATACTGCCGTTTCGGCGATATCTGCGGAAACGCGGGCAAGAACGCAGTCATGGTGGAAAAAGCACGCGCTTACGGAACAAAAACAAATCCCGAATGGGATAATCCGTACATCAAAGGAGAGGAGGGCGGAAATGAGTAATTTAAATCCCGATCAACAGAGGGCTGCCGACTATACTCACGAACGCCCCGCCGTTGTGACAGCCGCCGCGGGTAGCGGAAAGACCACCCTTCTCGTAGAGCGCGTTATCCGCCTGCTTTCGGACAAGGAGTTGAATATAAAAGCGGACACACTGTGCGTTATGACGTTCACCCGAAACGCCACGAAAAGCCTGCGAGAAAAGCTCAACAAAGCGCTTTCCGACAGGATAGTGGAGCTTTCGGAGAAGGATTCTGAGGAGGCTGTTGAGGAACGCGTGTATCTCAACGAGCAGATATTCGCGCTCCGACAGGCATCCATTTCGACGATAGACGCGTTCTGCCTTAAAATGATACGCGACAACGCCGAAGCATTTGACCTGCCGATAAATTTCACGATAGCGGACGCGGCAAAAAAGACCGCGATACAGTCGCAGGCGATGAAGCTTGCGATGCAGGATATGTACAATGACTCTTTGACGGGAGCGTGCGCGTTTTCTGCGGAGGAGCGCGAAACGCTGTTCTACACCTTTGATTTCGAGAACGATCACGCCCTTGAAAACAACATCATGCGCACTGCGGAGGAGCTGTCTACATACGCGGACGCGGAAAGTTGGCTCAACGGTGCGGAGACCGTGTATGACAGCATTGAGAGCCTTGAAAGCGAGTATATGCGATCCATGAAAGATATACTCGCGGGCAAGATAAAGCGCGCGAGCCATATTGCGGAGCTGTACGATAATGTACGCCGTGACCTTATCCCCGAGATACGGGAGATACTTGGCGGTCT
>CAJUMS010000060.1 GCA_910587465.1 uncultured Oscillospiraceae bacterium | reverse complement strand
CCCGATATTTCGGGAACTCGTCGATACCTATCTGGAGAAAATGCGTCGCGTCCTCGGAGCAACCCGCCATGCCCATTATCTCGCCGCCGTCGTAAGCGCAGACGGCTATCCTGTCGGGACGCTTTTCGAGATACCTCTCGCAAAGCGCGTTCGGAAAACGTCCGTCATAGAATTCGGCGAGCTCTTCACGACCGTTGAACCATTTTATGTGGAAGTTCTTCGTGACCTCAACGTCGAACTTGGGCAGGCACATATGGTGAGCGCGGCAGAGCCTGTAACCGTACTTGTTGAGCTCGCGCTCAAGCACGGACAATTTCTCCTGTTCGAAAAGCCAATGTCCAATTTTATCCGCCATAAATTCACGAAGGAACGGGTGTAAGACCTTGTCCGCGGTGATAACGGCGCTTGTGCCCATTGTCGCCATCATAAAAAAGGCTTTCTCGTCTGAGTACATTCTCCGCCCCTCGTTCAGCGCGGAGACCGTGAGGACGTTCTCCGAACGTTCAAAATCATCCGGAGCGCAGTTGAAGTCGATCGCGAGCTGACGCTTCAGTTGTTCGGTATAGTTCATATATATCCCTCCGTTATGCCGTTCGCCAAGCGGCAAAGCGGCGTTGTGTAGAAGTAATTTTCGGTGAAGAACGCGGTCGGCTCACCCTCGGAGACAACCTCGCCGTTGAAGAGCAGTCCGCACCTGTCGGCGCATTTCGCGGCGAATTCCACATCGTGAGTAACGAGCAGTACGCTTGTCCCCTGCCCCGCCGTCCTGCGCAAAAAGTCAGCGAATTCCGCTTTGGAGAGCGCGTCCATGCCCTTTGTCGGTTCATCGAGAAGGAGCAGCTCGGGGCGCTCCGAGAGCAGTTTCACGAGCGCGAGACGCTGCTGCTCGCCGCCCGAAAGATCAAGGGGGTTGCGCTCCGCAAGCTCGGTCAGCCCGAATTCCGCGAGCAGCTCCGCGTCCGTAAGCTCGCCGCGAACCGTGTCCGCGCCCAGTATTTCGCACGGGTTCTGCGGAAGATACGCGAGCTTCAGCGCCTTGGCGCACGTTATCTTACCGCCGAGTGGCTTTACAATGCCGAATATTGCCTTTAACAGCGTAGACTTTCCGCTGCCGTTGCCACCGAGGAGTGCGTATACCTCGCCGTGGTATATCGACAGCGACACCGCTTTGAGCGCATCGGGACTCCGCTTGCCGTAGCTGACGCACAGCTCCTTGACCGTGAGCACGGGCTTGCCCTCGGGCTTGAAAAGCTCACGCACAGGCGGCTTGTTACGACGAAGATAGTCGGTCACCGCTGCGCACTGCCTGCCCTCGCGTATCGAAACGGGCGGCTCGCCGCGAGACCAGTCTCGTAGAGACCGATCCCCGTCCGCGCCCGAAAGCGCGAATATCCGCATTGCGGCGGGCATTGCCGACAGCATGGGGTGGTCTTTGGGGAGCGCTCGGAGCAGCTCATGCGGCTCGCAGTCGGCGGTTATCCTGCCCTTATCCATGACGATAACGCGGTCGGAAATCGGCAGAAGCTCCTCAAGACGGTGCTCCGCGATAATTACCGTTATCCCAAAATCTCTGTTAAGCCGCGCAACGCTGTCGAAAAAGCTTCGCGCCGAGATCGGGTCGAGCTGCGAGGTCGGCTCATCCAGCAGGAGCAGTCTCGGGTGCAGAGCCGCCGCGGACGCGAGCGCCAGCAGCTGCTTTTCGCCGCCCGAGAGCGAGGAAGTCTCGCGCTCAAACATCTCCTCCAAGCCGAAATATTCAGCGCACTCGGCTATATGGCGGCGCATTCGGTGGGGCTGCTCGCCGACGCTTTCCAGTGAGAACGCGAGCTCATGCCACACTCTGTCGGTGCAAATCTGCGCCTCGGGGTTCTGCATAACAAAACCGATATCCTGCGCCGACTGCTGCTCCGAAAGCTCTGGAATGATCTCCCCCGACATCTCCCCATGCGGCTGCAGGCATGGCTTCAGCATACGCAGCAGCGTGCTTTTTCCGCAGCCCGACGTTCCGCACAAGGTCGTGAAGCTGCCCTCGGGGAGCTTGAAGCTTATGTTGTCCAGCGCCTTTCTCTCCGCGTTAGGATAGCGGAACGACAGGATTTTCACGGCAATCTGCATTGTTACGGTACGTCCTCCAATTTAGTTTATGCTGAGAATCAACGACAAGTCGCCGCTACACAGCGTTTCAAGGTTATTGAATATCCATTCGGGGCTTCGGTCCCACCACCTAAGCTCAAGAAGATACGCAATGAGCTCGTCATCAAAGCGCTTGCGGATAATTCGGCAGGGGTTTCCCGCGGCGATATGATACGGCGGTATATCGCTAGCGACAACAGAGTTCGCACCGATTACCGCGCCGTCGCCGATATGCACCCCCGGCATGACCGTGACGTTCTGCCCTATCCACACGTCGTTTCCGACGACCGTATCGCCCTTTAACGGCAGGTCGGACATTAAGGGCGTTGATTTCTCCCAGCCGCCTCCCATAATGTTGAACGGATAGGTTGTCACGCTGCACATTCGGTGGTTCGCACCGTTCATCACAAATTCGATACCGCGGGCTATTGCGCAAAATTTGCCGATTACCAGTTTGTCGCCGTTAAACTCGTAATGGTGTGTAACACGTTCCTCAAAGCGCTCCGCGCCGTCTATGTCGTCGTAGTATGTATAGTCGCCGACAATGATATTCGGGCGCGTTATCACGTTCTTGATGTAGCACACGCTCTTTATTTTTTCGTTCGGGAATACTGCATTGGGATCGGGTCCGTACATAAAATCACTCCTTTTGAAATGATCGTTTAAGCTCTTCGCTAACTATAAGCACGGTTGGGAACGCGCACATAACGCCGAAGCAGACATACAGCACAATGTTCGCGATATTCGGCTTCGGCGCGGATAGCGCGGGGTAATAAAAAAATTTTCCCGCGCCGATTAACGACAGCGCAAGGCAAGCCGCTCCGCACAGCAGAACGGTCACGAGCGCGCGGATATCGCCGCCCGTCATTCGATAGCTTGAATAGAACGTCCGCTTTGCCGAACCGTAGCCTCGCGACTTCATGGAGTCGGCGGTCATCATTGCCTCCTCAGCGGAATAGCTCAGCGACGCTGAAAACGCAGCTTCCACACCCTTTAGCGTGACCGCTTTCCGCGCCTTGATAAAATCGCGCGTTCTGCCGACAAACAGCGGAACAAAGCGTATCGCGCAGCTGAGCACCAGTCCCGCGGACGGCAGCAGCCTGCCGAAAAGCCAGATGTACTTGTCGCTCGTGAGAAATTGCGTGGAGACCGCTCCCCAAAGCACCGACGTACACAGCATTACCGAAAACGCGAGACCGTACACAAGCGCCTCCAGCGTGACCGCAAGGTCGCCCACAAAGAACAGCACGGTAACTCCGTTGTGCGAGAACAGCGGGTTCGTAAGCGTTACCGCTGCCGCGGTCAAACCGAGAAACGGCAGCGCTCCCGACTTCTTCGACAATACCGCTGCTGTGACCGCGCCGATAAACGACTCGGCGAGTATCACGGGGTCGCGGCTGAAAATCGTGAACCCGATAACCGCCAGAAAGTACAGAAAACACGGCACGGGGTGCATTTTTTCAAAGGCTCTCATATCATATCCCCTAATATTTATCGGCAAAGCGGCTGAAAAAATCAAGCTCTTTATCGGGAGCGGTATCGCGTTTAAGAAACTCCGTCAGCTCGCTTTTCATCTCTGCATACTTAGCGAGCGCCTCTTCCCTGTCCGCCGCGCATGCCGTATGCATAAACGCTCCGTAAACGCCGCAGTCCTCGAGCATTATTCGGCTCGCCGACAGTATCTCCCCGTCATTTACGATCACCGAAGTCACCCCGCTGTATCGCCTCGATAATCCCCTCGCAGCCCTCTTTCACGTCCAGATAGGTGCGCTCGAAGTTTCCCGTGTACCACGGGTCGGCAACATCCTCATTCCTGCGCTCGGTGAAATCGAGGAGCTTATGTATTTTATGGGATTTGTCGCCCCAATAGCGTGTCATATTACGGATATTTGCCGCATCCATACCAATGATCAGGTCGTACTCGTCATAGTCGGCGCGATTTATCTGTCGTGCGCGCTTCGCCGAAAAGTCGATTCCGAGACGGCGAAGTATCTCCGCCGTACCGCGGTGAACGGGATTGCCGAGTTCCTCCGTCGAGGTCGCGGCGGATGCGGTCGCAACGTCCGTTATCCCGCACTTTCGGCACATATCGCGCATTACAAATTCCGCCATCGGACTGCGGCAGATATTGCCGTGGCAGACAAATAAAATTTTCAACATTGGTGTTTTCCTCCGAATTTACTGCACTATAAAATAATTATACCACACTTTCCCCAAAAATGGAATACCTTTTACAAAAAAGCCCTGCCATTCGCGAATGACAGGGCAACATTATTTTGAACTATTTGGTAACGTTACACATGAACGCATATGTTTTCTCCCCACCGGGTTTGAGTATACCGACGACGCGCTTCTCTGCGAACGCACCCATGCAGTCGGAGAAGCGCACGGAGCCGCAGAACGGTGCGCTGCGCGATCTAGCGGAATTACGTCTTACAGAACTCCTCATACGCTCTGCAAACCTTTGCTGACGGTCCCGCCATTACGATCTTTCCGTGATCTAGCCAGATAGCGTTTCGGCAGACCTTCTGCACCGCGCCCGCGGAATGCGATACGAACAGGATAGTCGTGCCGCCCTCGCGCATTTTCGCCATACGCGCCTCACTCTTTTTGTGGAACTTCGCGTCGCCGACGGCAAGCACCTCGTCGGCTATCAGAATATCGGTGTGGACGAGCGTCGCGATAGCGAACGCAAGTCTCGACGACATACCCGACGAATAGTTTTTCAGCGGCACGTCGACGAAGTCCTCCAGCTCCGCAAAGTCAATGATCTCATCAAAGCGCTTTTTCATATATTCTTTTGTGTAGCCCCGGAGCGCTCCAACAAGGAATATGTTCTCCCGTGCGGAAAGCGAGCTGTCAAAGCCCGAGCTCATCGCGAACAGCGGCGCTATCGAGCCGTCGGTGTATATTCTGCCCTTAGTCGGCTTCATAATGCCCGCCACGAGCTTTAAGAGCGTGGTCTTACCCGAGCCGTTCACTCCGATAAGTCCCAAGCTGTCGCCTTTTTCCACCTCAAACGAGACGTCCTGCAATGCCCAGAACTCGTCAAAAAACAGCTTTCCCTTAACGAGATTGATAATGTATTCTTTAAGACGCTCCTCGCGCTCGCGGCTGAGGTTGAACATCATTGAAACATCCTCGGCTTTTATTGCAATATTACTGTCTATCATTGTCAGCGCTCCTTTATACGTACAGGAAGAATTTATTTTCGTTAGCCTTGAACACCGCAATGCCCATCAGCAGCATAAGCACGGCGTAGCAGGACGCTATCACCAGCGACTTCTCGGTCGGCATCACGCCCTCGTAGCAGATAGCGCGCATTATCTCGATATAATGGATAGCGGGGTTGAGATCAAGAAGAAATCTGTAATTGACGGGAACGATCGTTTTAGGGTAAAAGATTGCGGATATCCACATCCAAAGCGTGATGAAAATTCCGTAAAGGTGGTGAAGATCACGGAAAAACGTTCCGTAGGTCGCCATTACAAGGGATAATCCGAACGTGAACATAAACACCAGCGCAAGCAGGGTCGGCAGCATAAGCAGATTTAACGTAAACGGCGCGTGAGTGAAGATCATTACCAGAACCAGCGCGATAAGCGAGAACAGCAGGTCGACAAAGCCCTCGACCACCCTTGAAAGCACGAATATATATTTCGGTATATATATCGAACGGATATAGCCCGCGTTGCCGAGAATTGCGCTCAGCGCCTGCCGCGAGCTGCCGCTCATAAAGCTGAAGATAAGCTGTCCGCAAAGCAGATATATCGGGTAATTTTCGATATTTCTTTTGAACAGCGTCGAAAATATCAGCGTCATTACCAGCATGGACATTAGCGGGTTCAGCACCGTCCACAGCACTCCGAGCGCGGATTTGTAGTATTTCCGCTTGATATCGCGCTTTACGACCTCCTTTAAAAAGGTGATATATTTCATCTGTTCTTCAATTTTTGTCACGAAGATCGTTCCTTTCCTTATATCTGTTTGTTTATCGGGCTTTCTTCAGTTCCCACACCCATGTTGAAGCTGCACTCGCCAAGCACCGCGCGAAAATATTTTCCGCCCGCCCTCACCGCCGCACCGAACGGAGTATAAGCGTCGCTGCCGCTTATGTCGAGCATATACGGATAATCGGCAAAACGCGCGGTGTAGTCGGCAATAAAATCCAGCGCTCCCGCGTGTATAAGACTTACCGTCTGCGCGTTGTCCTTTTCGCTGCCGCCGAAGATCGGGCTGCCGTCCTCGCGGAACCCCCTCAGCGACGCGCTCTCCGAGCCGAGCAGCATTTCAAAATAAATATTGTGACCCTGAGCTGCATCGTGAGAGTTGAAGATATCGCGGTTGTGGCGCTGCGAATAGCAGTACGCATACATTTTTCCGCTTTGCAGCAGTGCCTCGGAGGAGTCGGGCTGTTCGGCGGAGCTGTCGTTGGCGCAGCCTACAACGCCTATGATCTCGCAGTCAAATCCCCACTTTTCGGCTAATTTCGCTATCGCCGCGCCGCCGCTGCCAGCCCAGCCGATATCAACCGTGAGAGCGCGATTACACCCGTCCAGCATCTCGGAGAAATACCTACGTGCGCCGTCGTACTGCGGCTTGTAAAGCTCGGCAGCCTTGCCGCGGTTTTCAATGATATACCGCGCAAGCTGCTCGTAATTCTTATCGGTGATGACCTCGTCGCGGCAGGGGCACTTGTCTATAAGCTCCGACAGCTCCATTTGAGCAAGCATACCCCGTCCCGTAAAGCTACCGCCGCATTTATGATACACGAAACGGCGGATAAAATCGGCTGTGTCGTCCTCGAGACACAGCTTTGTCGCCGCCATTCTCGACCACAGAAAATACACGGTATCGCTCTCCGGATAGAGCGTATCATACACGCGCTTGAGCAGATCGCCGTCGCGGGCAAGAAACAACACCCTGTCCGCGCCGCGCTTCTCCGCGATATCGTGAATAAAGCGGCAATACCCCAGCGTGAAAATGCCGCTGTACGCATAGCCGTACTCGTACAGCATGGGGTACTTTTCAAGTCCCGAATGAAATTTTGCGTTGACAAGTCCGCCGTATGCCGAGCCGACAATACGGCTCATCTCCGTAGGTCTGTAAGCATTGCCGACGGTGTTCGGGTTAGGACAGCAAAACGGCGTAAGCCCGTATTTTCTGCTCATTTCAATGTCACTGTGAGTATTATCCCCAACGTGCGCTATGTTATCGCATTTAAGATATTTCTTGACTGTTTCGTACAGTCCGCCGTGATATTTTGACGCGCCGTGCTCGTTTGAGACAAACACGCGCTCAAAGCCGTCAAAGCCGTTCTTTCCGAGCAGTTTACCCAAGAATTCGCTGCCGAGATACATATCCGAGGTGACAACAAGACGCGTTCCCTTTTCACGGAGGATATTCCAGACGCGCTTCATATACGGGTTCGCAAAGCACAGCGACAGCTCCGCGGCAAGCTCCTTTTCCTTTGCCGCGGCGAACGACTTGCCCGCATACTCCTCCATATACCGATAAATATCGTCGAACGTGACCTCATAGGTGCCGTTCTCCGCGAAACGCTTGTCACGCGCCTTGCGCTCACATACGCGGCGCAGCTCGGAAAAATTCAGCAGTGCCGCCTCCGTTGCCGCGAGATTGAAAAGGTCAACGGGACGCGCGAACGGACGGTAAATCAGCGTGTCAAAAATATCAAAAGAGACTGCGTCGAATTCAGCGAGCTTTTCGGCAAGCTTTTCGGGAGACTCACGATAGCTTAAAGCGCTCTCCGCACCCTTGCAGTACGGCTTTGTCGGCTTATCGAAACGCGAGAGCGTACGGTCGTTCAACACATAAAAGCAGAAATTGAGACGAAAAAGGTACACGAAACGCGCCCCCACGGACTTTCCGTGCTCCTTGCAGCGCACGTATCGGCGGCGTATCGGCGGCTGCTTTGCTACCAGAATATCATAGACCTTCTTTTTAAAGCTCATTCGTCTCTCCCCGTCTGTCAAATACCTTGTCCTTAATCTTCGCGAGCAGCTTTGGCGGTATCATACCAACTATCAGCGGCTTTGCAAGGTAAACGATACCGCGCGGATACAGCCCGAGCTCGCGAAACCCACGCGCCTTGACCTTGACCTCGCGCACCTTGTCGGAGTACCGCCGCCGCGCTATCGCGGCTTGGTTCTCGTTGAACGCGTACAGGCGCTCCCGAAGATTTATCCCCCTCGCACCGTTCGCGAACATCGTCATAAAAAGCGCATATTCCTCGCACCGCGCGGTGTCGCGGCTCACGGGGTACATTCCCGCCGCCTCGACCGACGACCTTTTCAGTGCGCACGCACCGTGCATAAATGGCACGGCAAACAGGAAATCGCGCTTTTCAACCCGTTCGGGATAGTCTCGGTGACCCCACTCTCCGCTCTCATCGAAAAGCAGGATATTCGACGAGATAATGTCCGCGCCCGTCCGCTCGTAAGCGTCCTTCAGCGCCCCAAAGCGCTCGGGCAGAGAATAGTCATCCGCGTCATGACGTATCAGGAGTTCCCCATGCGCAGCTTCAATACAGCGATTGAGCGAATACGCGCATCCGCCGTTCTTTTCGTTGCGCAGATAAACTATCCGCCCGTCATTGTATTCGTTAATTATCTCATGAACATACGGCTCGGAGCAGTCATCGCAAACAACAAGCTCGAAATCGCGCATACTTTGGCTAAGCACCGAGCTTAACGCGCGTTTCAGCTCCGACGGCTCGGGATTATAAACGGGCATTATCACCGAAATTCCGATCACTGCCGAACCTCCTCACCGTTTTATCTACGTCTTTTAATGAGCCACAGTATCTCCCAAAGCCGCAAATTCAAGCGGCAGAACCTGCCCTTTCCGCTTAGCGCCGCCGTTCCGTAGCCCCAGTATAGCGGCGCGGCAAGCTTGCCCTTGCGGAAAAGCTTGTCAAATATTCTCGGAAGCAGATACATCCGACGCGTGTTCTCAAGCGGCGCGGCGAGCGGAAAAGCGTACAGCTCCGAAGGGTCGTCCGAGAACCGCAGCGAGCCGTATTCCTTGGCGATCTCAGCTGTCGGATTGTACATCAGCCGGACCAGCAGCGGAAACGCAAACTCCTGACGCCGCTCCATGACGCCGAATTTCGTCGGCAGCTCGTACATTTTTGCGAACTCATACAGCGTGCGCTCTTGAATTTCCAGTAATCGGCTGCCGCTGTTCAGATTATCCTGATCTTTGAACACGGGAAAAAATCCGCTTTCGCGCTGCTCGTATCCTGTGGTCATACCATGCGGCGCGGAACAGAGCGCCTCGAACAGGTTATTGTTGAACGTCGAGACAAGCCGCACCGGCGTATGCTTATCGAAAAGATAAGCGTTGAACTCGCCGTCCTCGGAGCTCGGCTGCGCGTACAGTCCGAAATAATATCCGCGCTGCCGCCTGCCCGTCAGTACGCGGAACATTCGCTGCATAGAGCCTGTCCAACCGCTGTCGACCAGCGCGTACTTTTCGTCGGACATCAATCCCTCCTGCTCAAGATAACCGAGCGCGGCAGATTTATTTGCCTCTGCGACCAACCGTATGTAATCGTTGTATACCGTGCTGTTACGCAGCTTTCCGCACAGCTCCGCGGCAGCAGCCTTGCCAAGCTCTATGTTCTCGTCCTCCGTGAAACCGATATCCGCCCAGACCTCGGTGCGTTCGTTGTCAGACAACCGCAATCTCCCGAGTATCGTCCGCGGCGTGAGAGCAAAACCGCCCTCCAACAGATAGCGGTACGCCTCCTCGCCGAGGTCAGCCAATGCTGCATTACGCAACGATATCCTCGAACAGCACAGATACCGAAGCTCGATATCAAGACCGTTTCGCTCGGCGATCAACTTGGCGGTGTTGTACATTATCCATCCGTCGCGGGCGAGGAAGTACAGACGCTTTACATTCCTCGCGGCGGCGCTGCGGAGCGTCCAGCCGACGAAATCGCACAGCACGGGCGCGAAAATCTCGTTTGTCACCGTTTCGGCGACATGCTCTTTTACAATAGTGCGCATTTTCATTCCTTAACAAAAACAGTGCAATGCTTTATGCACTGCACTGTTGTAAGCAAATATTTGCTTTTGAAAGCGTTGGCTTTCGTGAGGGATTAGCCTCTCTTCTTCTTGGATACGATAGCGGTTACGCCAACAAATGCAACAGCCAGAGCAGCAGGAGCTACTGCGAGAGCAACACCGGTGCCGGGGTTGTTACCGCCGTTGTTATCAATGGTAGTGGACTGACCTACAACCTTTTCAACAACAGCCTGATCAACAGAAGCCATGTAGTAGTCGGAGAAGTGCGATGTCTCGAAAGAGCATACGTTGCCGGTTACGGTGAGAGCAAAGAACTCAACAGTGCCGCCGTTTACATAAGCAACAACATTGGACTTGCCGTCATACGCAACAGTAACCTTAACCTTGCCGTTAGGCTGTACAGCAGTACCGTTAGAGGTCAGGGAGATCTCCAGTTTGGTGTTTACCGTAGCTTTAGCATTGTTTCCGCTTACGGAAGCAATCTTAGCAATAGCGGACTCAACTGTAGCAGCAGCGGCGGGAACATTAGTTACAGCCTCAACATTAGCGTCAAGCTTAACGTTAGAGCCTGCCTCGAATGCGCCTGCGGGAGCCTCAAGAACGAGGTTGTTCTCGGTCTTGAACTCGGTGGGAGCGTCAGCCTTAACAGTTACTTCTGTGGTAGCGGAACCATTGGTAGCGCCGGGAGCTGCAGCGAAAGCACTGGTTGCAAGAGACATAGTTGCTACAAAAGCCACAGCAGCGGCAAAAATCTTCTTTTTCATTATTCAATTCCTCCATGTGTTTTTTATAAATAAGGCATTATTGCCATATTTACCTCTTAAAAAACCAATCTATATTGGGTATGTTCATTCTGTTTTGTGTCTGATACGGCAGAACGCCGTGAACTCCGCTTTCGGGAATTATCAGACCAACCAGATTGTAAGCAAGGGCCAACAGCATAACAGCCGTGTATACGAAACCCATTATCGTAAAGGTCTTTGAGTAAACACGTCTTGTAAGAGCCCGCGAGCCCTCTGCGTCGCTGCCCATCTGCCTGAGGTATTTTTCCCTCAGATTGTCCTTAAGCTGCGACCTAAACGCTTTAAGCGCCTCCGGAACAGCCAAAATAACGAACAGCATAGTGTAATACGAAAATCTCTCGAAAAGAGAATGCTTTGTCATAACGATCTGCCAGAAGCCCATCATAAGCGTCATGTGCATAAGCACATTCAGCGAACGCGGTATCTCCTTCAGATAGAACGACAACACGACCATTCCTGCACACAAAAGAAGCGGGAAAAGCGCGTAGTAAAAGTAAACTCCGCTTTCGATGAACACCGACCCCGCGTATTCCGTATGGAACTTCGAGAGCAGGATATTCAGCACTCCGTCCGACAAAATGTAGTAGAACAGCAGTCCGAACAGATACAACAGCATTGACTGCGGTCTTATCTTCAGCAGAGCAACAATGAACACGGGAATCATATACAGCACCGTCAAATGGAACGTCGCCGCGATAGCCGTGACCAACAGAAACCTCCAGAATTTTTTATCCCGGAGAAATCCGTAAGCAAAGCACATGATAGACATTGCGATACCCTGCCTGATATAATTCAGATCAAGGTAGAACAAATACAAATTCAGGAACATAAACACCGACAGGAACGGTCCAGACGAATACCGCCATATCAGGTAAAAGGGACCGATAAGCGACAGCACCGAGCTGACCATTATAAACACCGACGTCCACGCCGTAAATTTGCCGACTATCTTATTGAGCAGGATAAATCCTATCTCCCAATCCTCGTAAGAAAGCTCCTCAAAGCCCGTTCTCGCCATATCGAAAAAACCCGAGGCATACATTCCGTAGTCCGCGCCTATTCCATAACGGTTTCCCGCGATGAGCACACACTGCGCGAAGCATATCAGCACGAAGATCGTTCTTTTTGCAATATGTTTTTTGCCGGTGCAGAAAATCATTGCCCATACACAAACAGCAAAAATGTTCACTAAGTATACAAGCATCCGCTTTACCACCCGACGCAAAATAAGTTTGCACTGAAAAGTACGCAAATCGACTTTTCAACATAATCATTATATCACACCCATTGCTTTTTATCAAGTGTTTTTTTGCGTTTGTAATCAATTTTGTAAAATTATATTACATTTTTACAACTTAAAACAAGGCATTTTGTATAATTTAACGTGAAACTTTTATCATTTATGCATTTTTACAAAATTATTAAGAAATATTTTGTAAAAAATGATGTAATTTAAGACCATTGTCTTTAATTTTAAAAGCACTTGACACCACGCCCGAGGTGTGGTAAAATAACCTTGTGGCATTTTTTTCGACCCGCATATACATTATAAATTATAGCGGAGCAAGTCGGCGTTATTTTCGAGACATCGGCTAAGCAGATACCGCTCGGGCAGTTTGTTTTCGCGGGGAGCGGGCTTGACGGTCTCCATAAGCCCGGCGAGCGCCGCGTCATCGTTGTACGGGTACACTCTGTCCGAAAGGTCTCGGTTACCCTTTACATCGCTCAGCAGTACGGTCTCACCGCAATACAGCGCCTCCATCACGTTGAACGGCAGTCCCTCAAAACGGCTCGCGGATACAAGGCAGTCGCAAGCGCGGTACAGCACGTTCATATCGGAGCAATGCCCGAGGAAAAACGTTCGGCCGGCAATGCCAAGCGTTTCGGCGAGAGTTCTGCACTCCTCAATGAGCGCGCCGCCGCCCGCAAATATCAATCGGCAGTCCGTGCGTTCAAGCCGCGCAAACGCTCTCAATACCGCTGACTGGTTCTTGCGCGGCGAGAACTCGCCGACGCACAGGAACAGCGTGTTTTCCGCGCCGAACCGCGCCCTTTGACGCGATATTTCCTCCGCGGTGAGCGGCGGGAACTTCTCCGTGTCGAGACCCATTCCGTCGATGAATATGATCTTTCCGCCGAGACGGTATTTCTCGGCAATGCGCAGATCGTCCGCGTTCATTACCGCGAGCAGAGACGTGTGTCCGCGGACAAGCTTTTCAAACATAAGATACACTCTGCTGCGTGCGCTGCCGTCGTCGTCGAAAAGGTAGCCGTGGCATATGTGACGGCACTCCGTCCGTTTGCTGCCCGAAAGTATCACCGCCATTCTGCCAGCGAAGCCCGCAAGCGTGGAATTGGTGTAGACCGCGTCGTAGCGCTCCCTGCGGATAAGCTTGGCAAGCCTGAAGATGACCGCGATATTCGCGGGAGACAGCAATCTCTTGCGAAAGCCCAAACGCGTGTGAACCACGCCGTCAAGCGAAAAGTCGCCGTTCGACGCGGTGTGGACTTCAACTCCGCCGTCGAGCAGCCGCTGTATATACGGAATATGGAAGTTCTTGAAGTGCGAGCTTTCAGAAGCCGCCATTAAAACTTTTTTCATAAAAATAACCACCTGTAAAGGAAAATTCATTATGCTGAAAAATAAACTATTGACTGCGGTGATCGCCGCGATAACAAGCTGTTCGCTTGCTGTCACCGCGTTTGCGTACCCGTGGGACGACCCCGAAAATCCGAACTTTCCCGAAAACCCATACTTGGGTACCGAGACATCCGAGCCTACTACCGAGGAGCCGTCCAACGGCACGGAAGAACCGCCGTATAATACCGAGGAGCCGCCCAACACCACAGACGAGCCCACGCCCCCGACTACGGAAGAACCGCCCGTGACGTCCGAGCCGCCCGCTCCGCCGCCTCCCGAGATGACGCTTGATTTCTATGAGACAACTCTCGTTATCGGCGAGGGCGTTCAGCTTTACTGGACGATAACCAACAGTATCTGGGAAAATCCGGCGGTCGGCTACGAAAGCTCCGACGTAAGCGTGGTACGCGTTGACAACAACGGATATATTATGGCTGTCGGCGAGGGCACGGCATACGTTACGGCGTTCTATGACAGCGTTTCCGCGTACGCGACCATAACGGTCGTACAGCCCGAGATCGTTCCGGAGTTTCTCGTGCTCAAGCAAAAAACCTTTGAGCTGAAGATCGGCGCGGCGGCGCAGATAGAAGCGCAGCTGCTCCCCGAGGAAGTAGCCGAGGGCTACACGATAACCTACGAGACCGATAACCCCGATATCGCCATAGTCAACGAAAGAGGGCTTATCACCGCGCTGAAAACAGGAACCGCAACGATAACAGTGCGCGGCGCGGGGCTTACGGAGTACGTTACCGTAACCGTCACGAGCGACGTAGCCTATGATACCGCGAAAATGGACGGCTATCTGTACGACACCGAGGGCAATCCCGTGGTGGGCGCCCAGCTCGTTATAGATACGCTTAAAGCCGTCACGGACACGCGCGGATACTTCTCGTTCGAGCAGGTAGATCAGCGCGAGCTTACCGTGCTGATAGCGGGCGACGACAAGGCTGTTTGCAGCATTGCGCCGCAGGGCGACACCACCGTTTATCTGCTGTACCGCAAGGGCAGTCCGCTCACAAGGCTTTCCTCCTACGAGGAGCTTGTCGGTCATCTGCCGATAAACAGCGTGAGCTTTGTAAGCGGCGCGAACGTTATCCTTACCGCCGGCGAGACCTTCGAGCTTGCGTATCAGTACAAGCCGAGGGACGTTGCGGTCACCGAAATAATGTACGAGACCTCGAATGAGATCGTTGCCGAGGTCGGACAGATAGACGGCGTTATCATCGCAAAAGCCCCCGGCGAGACGGATATAACCGTCACGCTGAACGGCGGGCAGGCGCAAGCGTCCTGTCATATCGTCGTGAACCCCAAAGAAAGCTCGGAGCACAGCGTGCTCATCGTTGTTATCGAGACGATACTGATAGCGATCGCGGGATTTATATTAATTATGATTTACAAAAGCTACAGAAAAAAACTCACGCGCGACCTTGAAAAGTACGACGATGAAGAATACGGATACGACGATGACGAATAACAAAAGGGCGCAGGCATTCAAGACTGCGCCTTTTTATTAAGAGCCTGTTCAGTATCTTATACAGCTGTTCGGCGGTCACTGTCCGCGCTTTACCTTGCGGACGATAGCGCCGAAAGTCGCGAGACATATCTTGATATCCCACAGCAGATTTCTGTGCAAAACGTAATGGATCTCCATTCTCTGACGCTTTCGATTGGTATATGTAGTATCGCCCGAACAGTACGCCTGCCAGTATCCGGTAAGACCCGGGCGTATCGACAGCAGAAGATTCTTGTCCTTGCCGTACAGCACCGTTTCGCTCTCCTGTATCGGGCGCGGTCCGACTATGCTCAGCTCGCCCTTTAAGATGTTCAGCAACTGCGGCAGCTCGTCTAACCCCGTGCGGCGAAGGAATTTTCCCACCCTCGTCACACGCGGATCGTTCTCGACCTTGTACTCGCTGTAATACTGTCTGAGCTGTTCCTCGCTGAGCCAGCGGGTCACGTCCTCGGCGTTGTCGATCATCGTGCGGAATTTATATATGTAGATAGGCTTTCCGCCCATTCCCAATCTTCGCTGTTTAAAGAATACATGCCTGCCCGAGCGCTCCGCGATTATCAGCAGCGATATCAGCAAAAACACGGGGCTGAGCACCATAAGTCCCATGAGCGAACCGACAACGTCAAATATGCGCTTTACGGTGTCATAGGTCTTTTTCCCCCTCGCGATCTTCAGCGCCTTTTTCTTCGCGGCGATTGAGGCTCTGTGCTGTTCGGCGGAGAGACTGCGCTGTTCCCCGACAGCGGCCGTATTCACGGCTTGAGCACGCTCCCTCACTGCCACAGAGCTTTTTGCACCGCCGAGCGATTTATTATCAGACTGCAATGTAATGCTCCTCACCATACTCATAGATATCATTTCCCTTACGACAACACTGTGCAAAGACAGCGCATACTCTTGCACATTTCCGTCATTTTTACCAGAAACTCCTTAAAATACGCCGATACTGCTGCGTCATTTGGAGCGACCCGACGAAAAATCTTTCTGTGCGTACGCACGACTATCTTTGTGTGGTGTTGCTTTATATAATCCAATTATAGCTCTCTAGTTTATATTATAATATAAAAAGCAACTTTTGTAAAGGGTATTTTGGAGAATTTTGACACTTTATATAAAAAATTATTAGGCAATTTGCAATACAATTACTGCATTTGCGCAAACAGGTTCATACAGGCGACTCTTTTGTCGAGCAAGATGAGAACGTAAACGCGCATGGATGCAATCTCCGAAAAGGGCAATACTAAAATTTTCCCAAACCACAAGTTAAGCGGTTTCCTTGCTCTTGTTCACCACCAAGAATTTCCTATAATTAGCTTTAATATTAAAGGGCGCCTCTAAAAACCCCTTTACAAATGCGTGAAAAAGTGGTAAAATAAAAG
>CAJUMS010000059.1 GCA_910587465.1 uncultured Oscillospiraceae bacterium | reverse complement strand
TGAAATACCTTTTTCTGTTTTGGACTTCTTATAAACTGCGCATTTGGACACATCTTATTTTAAAAAACTATTGCAAAAACTGTCGGAAAGTGTTATAATAATTTTGAGTGTTTTTAGCGAACGGAAAGGTGGAAAAAAATGGCAACCAAATATATTTTTGTAACAGGCGGAGTGGTTTCGGGTCTCGGAAAGGGTATCACGGCGGCCTCTCTTGGCAGACTGCTCAAAATGCGCGGTTATCGCGTTACCATTCAGAAATTTGACCCATATCTGAACGTCGATCCCGGCACGATGTCTCCGTATCAGCACGGTGAAGTATTCGTCACCGACGATGGCGCGGAGACCGACCTTGACCTTGGTCACTACGAGCGTTTTATTGATGAAAATCTCACAGTAAACTCCAACGTCACAACAGGTAAGATATACTGGACTATACTTAATAAAGAGCGCCGCGGAGACTACCTCGGCGGTACTGTGCAGGTAATTCCCCACGTAACCAATGAGATCAAGAGCCGTGTTTACCGTGCGGCAAACAGCGGCGCGCAGCCCGTAGACGTTGTTATTACCGAAATCGGCGGTACGGTCGGTGATATCGAATCCACACCGTTCCTCGAAACTATACGTCAGGTCAGCTACGAAAAGGGACGCGAAAATGTCCTGTACATTCACGTTACGCTGCTGCCGTACATCACGGGCAGCAACGAGCTGAAAACAAAGCCCACACAGCACAGCGTTAAGGAACTGCTATCTCTCGGAATTCAGCCGAATATCATTGTTTTGCGCAGCGAGTGCGAGGTCCCCGTCGAAATGCGCGAGAAAATAGCGCTGTTCTGCAACGTCCGCAAGGAAGACGTTATTCAGAATTTGACAGCGTCGTCATTGTATGCTGTTCCGCTTATGCTGGAGAGCGAGGGACTGGCACACTCGGCTTGCTATCACCTCGGACTTGAGGACAGACAGCCGGATCTTACCGAATGGGAAAATATGGTTCACCGTCAAGAAAACGCAACAAAACCGCTAACTATCGGGCTTGTCGGAAAGTACGTCGCGCTGCCCGACGCATATATTTCCGTTATGGAGAGTATTCGTCACGCAGGAGCGTTCAATGGATGCGATATCGACATAAAGCTGATAAACTCAGAGGAGATCACGCCGCTTACCGCAGACGAGATACTGTCGGAGGTGGACGGTATTTGCGTTCCGGGAGGTTTCGGCGACCGCGGCATCGAAGGAAAGATCGAGGCTGTGCGTTACGCGCGTGAGAACAAGATACCGTACTTCGGACTGTGTCTTGGAATGCAGATGGCGGTAATAGAGTATGCGCGAAATGTTGTCGGACTTGACGGCGCGAATTCCGCGGAATTCGGAGAGTTCGAGTACTCTGTTATTGATCTTATGCCCGATCAGAAGGGTGTTGAAATGGGCGGTACTATGCGTCTCGGACTGTATCCGTGCAAGCTTGCCGAGGATAGCGTTTCCCGTAAGGTCTACGGTGAGGAGTTGGTTTACGAGCGTCATCGTCACCGCTATGAGTTCAACAACGTTTATCGCGAGGAGATTGCGGCTAAAGGCTTAAAATTTGCGGGACTGTCGCCCGACGGCAAGTTGGTGGAGATAGTGGAGCTGCCGCGCAGCGAACACCCGTTCTTTGTGGGAGTGCAGTTCCATCCGGAGTTCAAGTCGCGCCCCAACCGTCCGCACCCGCTGTTTAATGAATTTATTAAGACGGCCTCGGAGTTGAATGATATAAAATGATATTGTAAATTACAGTTTAACCGAATATCATGAAAGGTTTGATATAAATGGGTACAGGATTTTACGACAACCGCGAGCTTTCGTGGCTGAAATTCAACGCGCGCGTCCTTGAAGAGGCACGCGACGAGACCACCCCGCTTTTCGAGCGCTTACGTTTTGTACAAATATTCTGCTCAAATCTCGACGAATTCTTTATGATACGCGTTGGCAGTCTTCATGACAAACTGCTGTACGAGCCAAAGGATCGCGAAAACAAGACAAATATGAACGCCAAGGAGCAATTATCCGCGATTGCAAAGCGCGTCAAGGCACTGCTCCCGATAAAGGACGAGGCGTATTCAGAGATAATGCAGGGGCTGTCCGCTTACGGTGTGGAGCACCTCAACGAAGACGTGCTCACGCCCGAGGAGGACGCGTTCCTAAAAGCTTATTTCATGCGTGAGATACGTCCGCTGCTGTTTACGGGTGTCGTAGACAAAAAGCACCCTGTGCCGTTTCTGAAAAGCGGCGAGATATACATCGGCTGTAAGATACGGAAAAAGACGGACGCATCCGGAAAAGCAACGTTTGGCATACTACCCGCGTCGGAAAATCTGCCAAGAGTGGTATTCCTTCCCGGAACGGGCAAGTTTATGCTTATTGAGGAGCTGATACGCCGCTACGCAAAGCAGGTTTTCAATAACTTTGACATCATTTCCCGATGTATTTTCAGGGTAACGCGCAACGCCGATATTGAGATCGACGAGGGACTGTTTGATCACGACGTGGATTTCCGCGACGTAATGAGCAAGCTCGTCAAAAAGCGCAAAAAGCTCCAGCCTGTGCGCGTTGAGTTCCAGGGTTCTCCCGATAACGAGATCGTGTCGGTAATAACCAAGATACTTGACATATCGGACAACTATGTTTTCAAGCAGACCGCGCCGCTGTCCATGGGCTTTATCTCGGTACTGGAAAAGCGCCTTGAAAAACAGGCGGAGTTGTTTTTTGATCCGCTTACTCCGCAGAAATCGTCGGAGATACTTCCCGATGTTCCTCTGATAGATCAGATAAAGCAGCATGATATCCTGCTGAACTACCCTTATGAGAATATAAATCACTTTATAAACTTGCTTGAGGAGGCAGCGGTAAATCCGAATGTTTCCTCTATCAAGATCACACTTTACCGTGTAGCCCGTGACAGCAAAATCATAAACGCGTTGAATAAGGCCGCCGAAAACGGCAAGGACGTTCTTGCGCTGGTGGAGCTGCGCGCGCGTTTTGACGAGGAAAATAACATCGGCTGGTCAAAGCAGCTTGAAGAAGCGGGAGTTACCGTAATTTACGGGCTTGAGGAATTGAAAGTTCACTCCAAGCTGTTGCTTATCACGTTGCGTGACGGCAACAATGTCCGCTACATCACACAAGTCGGCACGGGCAACTATAACGAACGCACCTCCAAGCTATACACCGATCTCACACTTATGACTTCCGATGAGGATCTCGGCGCGGACGCGTCGGTGGTGTTCAACGCTTTGATAGTCGGCAGTACCGTCGAAAGCACTAATCGTCTGCTTGTCGCGCCTAAAGGTCTAAAGAGCCGTATCGTCTCCTTTATCGACAACGAAATAACCTACGGTCGCGATGGATATATCGGCATAAAGATAAACTCGCTGACTGACCGCGATCTAATTGAAAAGCTCGCCGAAGCGAGCCGTGCTGGAGTTACAGTAGAGCTTATCGTGCGAGGCATCTGCTGCCTTATCCCGAGAGTTGAGGGCGAAACGGAAAATATCCGCGTTATCTCGATAGTCGGACGTTTTCTGGAGCATTCGCGAATTTATATTTTCGGACGCGGAGACCGCCGCAGAGTGTATATTTCCAGCGCCGACTTCATGACCCGAAACACCGAGCGCCGCGTTGAAGTAGCCGCTCCGATACTTGATACATCGCTTGCAAACAGGGTCTGCGGTATCTTCTCGACCATGCTCGCAGACAATGTCAAGGCACGTGAGCTTGGCGCGGACGGCAAGTATACGCACGTACCCTCCGCGGGAAAGCTGCCCTTGAATTCGCAGCTCTATTTCTACGATGAAGCGTACAAGGCAGCCGAAGCGTCAACGGGAATAATCGGGCGTGCCGATACCCAAAAGCTGGACGAAAAAAGGCAAGACAAGCCTATCAAGGTCAAGATCAGAAGAATTCGCTGAATACTGTCACAAAAAACAAACCGTCCCGACTTGTGCGAAAGGCATGGGTTGGGACGATATGTTTTTCTATACGCAGGAGCTGATCATTTGTTTTTCCTCGCCTTCTCTGCCTCTGTCAGCGCTTTGTGGCGTTCGGTCTCCTCGCGGCACTCGCGCTCGGCACGTTCTTCCTCAAGCTTTTCAAATATTTTGATAATAAACGAACCGTGTACATATGTAAGACAAGCGGGAACAAGTAGCACAGCAATGAACATTGTGGTAAAATTCCATAATGCGGCAAACATTATCGCAACCGTTATCGCAAGAAGAATGACCGTTCTTCCGAGGAAACGCAAGCCGATAAAAATTCCGTTCTTGACTGTCTGCACGGGCGTGTTCTCGTAACGCGCCGCGCACGCGAACACATAAGTCAGCGTGATGATGTAGAGCGCCGCCGCTACAAGCACCAGTATCGCGAATACGTCCGCCGCTCCGTCCATCACCGACATGCCGAAGTAATACAGATAGATCATATACGCAATGATAATACCTATTGGCAGGAGTATCAGCCACGCTAAGGTCGCCTGTTTAAAGTTGCTTTTGAAATAGGAAAAGAACTGCCTGCAAACGTGACCCTCCTCATTTTTCAGCATCTTGAAGCACACCGCATATAATGCCGCCGTAGAAGCGCCGACAGTCACTATCGGAATACTGCACACGAGCCAGCACAATGACAGCAAAACCATATCGGTAAACTTGGAAATGAATTCGTAGACGGGTCCGTCCGCTCGGAACAAGCGCATGATCTTTTCCTTCTTTCGTTAAGTGCACAAATAGGAGAGCTGTAAAACCGCTCTCCTATTCGCTTTTACACCATTTTTTGAGGTGGTCGGTTAACTTGATTATTGAGCCGCCTTGAGCGCGTCCTGAACAGCCGCAGCTCTGAGTGTAGCCTCGTTGGTCTGGAACGCAACGCACTCGTCATAGCCATATGCCTTAGCGTCCTCTGTCATCTTAGCAACGACCGAATCGAACTCAGCGTCATCCTTAGCGTAGATAGCATTCCAAGAGCCGTCCTTTACGCACTGTTTTACCTGATCCCACTTAGCCTGAAGATCCTGCTCCTTGGGAGTGGCCGTGTAAGTAGACTTAACATTAACTACCTGCCTGCTTGCAAGGTACTCATCGGCAGTGTTGGTGCCTGCCCATGCCTGCCACTGCTTCTGAATATCGGCATATTCCTTAGAGGTAGTAGACCAGTTCTCCCAGTTGTAGGTCTCGCCCGTAAGCGGGTTAACATCATCGAGAGACATCGTGGTATTGTTGATCTTGAACTCGCCGTCCTCGAAGGTCGCGCCGTTAATGGTAAGGCCCTTCTTATCGGTCATAGCGCGAAGTCCGTCCTCGGTAAGGTAAGCCTTGCCGTCGGCATTGTAATCCCATGTAGTGCCCTGAGGACCATACTTGATAGTCATAGTGCCCTCGGGAGTGGAGAACCAGTTGATTATTGCCATGCAAAGCTCGGGATACTGGGTCTTTGAGCCGATAGTCCAAATGCGCTCGCCGCCGTATATGTTCAAGCCCTCAACGAGGTTCTTGGAATCAGCGGGAGGAACACAGTACATAGCTTTGCCGTCCGCAACATGCTCGGGAGTGTTATACAGGTCTGCGCCCATCCACTTGAACTGATTGAAGAACGTAGCGCCGTCAACCATCTGGGAAGCGACGTCATCATACTTCTGGGTCATGGAATTGGGGTTGAGCAAGCCCTTCTGATACAAAGTGTTGTACCACTTGAGAGCCTTAAGATACCAACCGTCAGCCTGAAGAACATCCTGATAAGTGTTGGTTGCACAGTCATACAGACCGAGACCGAACTCGTCGTATCCGTAAAGTGCGCCAATGGTCTTGACAAACATTACCATATCGCCGTCCCAATCACTGAACAGGGAAACGGCATATGTCTCCTTACCGCTGTCGGAAGTGGGGCATATCTCCTTCATCTTCTCGAATACGGTAATATAGTCGTCAAGTGTCTTGATCTCAGGCTTGCCGATCTGCTCGTACAGATCGTAGCGCAGAGCGGGCCAATAATCGTTTATCTTTGTCTTGGTAGGGTCAGTAGCTACATCGTGACCGTAGCCGTGAACCTTGCCGTCGCTGCCCGACATATTCTTTACCTTATCGAGAGCCGGCTGAAGATTTTCGCTGATGTACGGACCGAAATCTGCGAGGATATCCTCATCCTCCCAATCGAGGAGCAGACCTGCGGTCGCAGCCTGAGCGTACTGATCCGGTGCGCCGAATACAACGATATCACCGAGATTGCCCGATTCCATTCTGGTCGCGAACGTACCGTCGGGGTTGTTGATAATGTTCAGCTCTACGTTGAACTTCTCTTTCATGATGTCAGCAAACCAGCCGAGCTGCTTGCCCGAATAGTTGGAAAGTTGAGAGTATACCTCAAGCGTTACCGTTTCCTTAGGGATAAACTCACTGTAATCCGCTTCCCACTCGGACTGACCGTCCGAGGGAGTGGAGGGCTCGGAGGTATCTCCTCCCGCAGAGGACGTCGAATTGTTGTCCGAGGAGTTGGATGGAGTTGAACTTGAGTTGTCACTCGAATTATTAGCTCCGCTCGAATTGTTGTCCGTGCTACATGCCGTAAGCGACAGCGCTGTCATAAACGCGAGAGCGCCCGCCGCAATTCTCTTGCTGCTTTTTGCCATGTTAATTCTCCTTTTACATTAAAATGGTGTCAGGTCTGCTTCAGAATGAAGCAAACGATTTATTATTGCGGTTTTCCGCAAGAATAGCGAACTTAGCCCTTTACCGCGCCGAGCATGATACCTTTTTCAAAGTATTTCGACATAAACGGATAAACGAGCAGAATAGGGATTACCGTCGCCATTGCGACAGTGAACTTAATAGGACGCATATTCATAGAAGCCTGTGTCGCAAGGTTTCCGATATCGCTTCCGCCCTGCTGTATCATTGCAGCGAGATTTGTCGCTTCGTTCATATAGGTATACAGACGGTGCTGAAGCGTGAAAAGCTCGGGCTTTCCCGACATCAGGATAAGCGAGTCGGTAAATGAGTTCCAGTGCCCTACCGCGCCGAATATCGCGATCGTCGCCAAAATAGGCTTGCAAAGCGGGAAAATTATGCATCTGAATATCCTGAAATATCCCGCGCCGTCAATGGACGCGCTCTCCTCAAGCTCCGCGGGAATGGATTCGATATAAGTCTTAACGAGAATTATATTATACGGCGAAATGATACCGGGGATTATATATGCCATAAAGTTGTTGGTAAGACCGAGCATCGACATATTCATATACCACGGAACAAGACCCGCGTTAAAATACATCGTGATAACAAGAAACCTGTACCAGAACTTTCTGCCCCACATCTCCTGCTTGGTGACAAGGTAGCCAACCAGCGCCGAAGCGCCTACCATCAGCACGGTGCCGATGACCGTTCTCGCTACCGATACGATAAACGACGTACCTAATCCGTTTATTCTTGTAAGTCCGATATAATTGTTAAAGTGTAGGCCCTTGGGCAGGAGCTGGATACGTCCGGCTCCGACAAGAGCGTTATCGCTTATTGTGTTGATAAACAGGTAATAAAACGGGAAAATACATATCAACGCGAAAAGGATAAAAATAGTATAGTTTATGATGTTAAATACAATGTCACTTGCAGTCAAACGAAAACCATGCTTTGCTTTTACTTTTGCCATATGCTCCCCTCCTTAGACGATACCAGAGCCGCGGATAGCCTTGGATGCCTTATTCGCGCTGAACAGGAGTATAACGCTTATAATAGACTTCGCCATACCGACAACGGTCGACAGCGGTATCTGGTTGCTCTTACCGAGACCAAGCATATACACATACAGATCCAGTACCTGGATACCCGAGGTGTTTGTCGCGTTTCTGAATACAAGATATTGATCCATACCGTTGGAGAGTATATTTGAAATTGAAAGAACAAACTGTACAAAGAACGTAGGCATAAGTCCCGGAATTGTGATATGCCAGATCTTCTGGAAACGTCCCGCGCCGTCAATAGTTGCCGCCTCATACAGCGCCTGATCGATACCAGAAATGCCCGCTATGTAGATGATAGCGCCCCAGCCGAGACCCTTCCATGTTCCCCAAAGATACATTTTAAGCCAGATGCCGTCGTTTCCTATCAGGAAATCCGTACTTTCGGTCGCTAGACCCGTGCTCATCAAAAACTGGTTCATAAATCCGTCTGTTGAGAACAACGCAAACGCGACGGTATAAACCAATACCCAGCTTATAAAGTTTGGAATCGTCGTTATCGTCTGAACGACTCTCCTTACCGGACCGCATTTAATCTCCGTGAGGAATATCGCGAACGCCAAAGGCAGCCACGACATCGCAAGACCGATACCGCTCATAGCCAAGGTATTTATCATAACGCGTCCGATATCAGCACGGGTAGCCGCGTTTTCAAACAAATATGTAAACCATTTAAAGCCCACAAAGTTGTCCATGGTGAGCGCATGACCGGGCTTGTAATCGAAAAACGCGTAGCGCCAACCCCAAAGCGGCAGATAAGAGAACAAGAACACCAGAACGATAAACGGTGCCATCATCAGGAAGAGCCTGTACTTGCCCTCCATCACCCACTTGTCATCTTTAGAGGCTTTAGGGAGTTTTATAAGATACAGAAGACTGATGAGAAGACACACGCCCGCAAGAACGATAAAAATTATCGCGCCGACAGGCTCAAGCGGTTTTATTCTCTCGGGATTTGCCGCGTTTGTAAAGCCCGACTGCTGAAGCTTTACGAAAATAAGTCCCGCAACGCTTACCGCACTGCCTGCGAGAGTGATCTTAGCTCCGAGGCGCTTGAACTTGATCTCTCCGATCGTCATTGCGCAGCCCACAAGCATAGCCGCCATACCTATAAGCGATACCAGTGCTCCAATATAGGTGCACACCAAAACACCCTGCTCGATATATCCCCTCTTGATAGCGCGCTGAAATCCATCCGCAATGCCACCATAGGAAATACCGGAGGTGAAGAACGAGTCGCCCTCATTCATAAGCTCACTCATGTGAGTAGGGTTGAGAGCGGGAACAAACAGGCACACCAAAGTTAAAATGATTATTATACGTAGGAAGTATCCAATAAAATCGATCGGCTTTTTTGCCTGCTTTACGGTTTGGGTCGCTGTCATTACATCATCCCTTTCATAAAGAATTCGGATTTGCCGTGAAGCGCATGAAGTTCGCCCCGACAGCGGATGTGTTCCACCATAGCCCGCCTTGGAAGTGAGCTTCGTCTTCCTTTATATTTATATTATATAATACAACTTTACCTTTGTCAATCATTTTTTTTTTTTTTTGTAGCAATACATAAATTATATATATTGGTTTTGTTTATTTATGACAACATATTTATAAAGCGATTTTCGTTTTGTTAAGCTGTTTTATGTATTTGTTGAAAATATCAGTTGAAGTATACATACTTTTAATAAAAAAATATCATATTTATACAACACATATAAATAGCCTGCTCCAATTCAGGAACAGGCTTGGCTATGTTCTTTTTACAGCTCATCAAGAAATTTCGTGATAAAATGCAGCGTAGCGCCCATCGGTATCGCATGCTTGCGCTGTCGGCTTAAGTGAACATAATCGGCAGAGTGCTCAAACGAATTCAACGCCGCAAGATACTCCCTGAGCCGCGGCATTGAATCGGCGAGATATTCCGTCATAAAACCGCCAAGCACAACGTCACAGTCCAGCACCATGCGGATATTGTTGATCCCTGTCGCCAGATGATACAAATAACTCTCCCACTTCATATAGTAGTCAATATTGCGGTTTTGAATACCCTCGAAAAATTCCTCAAGCGCAATACCAAGATCCGTACTTATACGCCGTGACGAGCAGTACGCCTCAAGACAGCCCTGACGTCCGCAGCTGCATCGCAACCCACCTGGCTCAACGCATATATGCCCAAACTCGCCGCTTCGGTGATTATCGCCGAAATACGGCATACCGTTAGTGAAAACTGCACCGCCTATGCCCTCTTCAATCGACAAATACGCAATATTTTCCTTACCTTCGCGCGCGAATTGTTCCGCGCCGCCGCCGCAGTTCGCGTCATTTTCTATGTGTATCTCATAGGGTGAGTTCTCACTGAACTCCTTAAGCGAAACGTTCCGTAAACCGAGCGTAGGGGCATATTCAAGCGTCATACCGTCCTTTGAAACTATCCCCGGAAACGCTATTCCAACCCCCAACAAGCGCCCGCGGTCTATCCCGATCTCATTGATAAAGCAGTCTAGCTCGTCACGAATACGTTTCACATAGATCATACGATCATCGGGGTGCCGCATCGACACCTTTTTATACGCAAGCTCATTTAGACGGAGATCAACAGCAGAAATACGCAGTGCGTCATCGCTTACCGAAACACCAACGGCAAAACGGGCGTCCTCTACTATCGACAGACCCTCTACGCGCCGTCCACCCGTAGAGAGCTTCTCGTCCGTCGCGCAGACCAACCCGAGCTCCATAAGCTCTGCAAGATTTTGATAAACGGTTGGGAGACTCAGCCCCAGTTCATTCGCGAGTATCTGACGAGAGCAGAAGTCCTTGCAATTATATAGGTAATGATATACACTGTTTCGCGTCGCACGTTTTCTATCGCCGCTGTTTTCGGATTTCATAGTGGTTACCTCATTTTGAAAAGTTTATTTATATTTATATTGTAACATAATTTGAAAATAAGTCAAGGGCTTTTTAGCTTAAACTATAAACAGATTTTATCTTATATGGTGCGTTTTGCACAGACATGATATATTTTGTCGCTATGACATGACCAAAATTTTCACAATAACAGCACTATACAAAATATCAGCTTTACGCGGTTTTTTGCGTCTCGCGCAAAATCAAATTGCCTTTAAGCGCTCATCAATCCGTAAAACGGCACAAGTAACGCATTTACTGCCAACAACAAAAAAATTTTTAAAAAAACGCATAAACAAAAGGGAATTATTGAACTTTTATTTATAAAATGGAGTTCTGACCTCTTAGGGTAAAATCAGCATAACAATGCCTTGGTCCCTTACAGACCAAGGCATTGTCCAAATTTTTTAATAGATCATAAAATTCTATTGAGCCATGGGACGGTTATTGTCAAACGACGGCGGTTCAACGTTTACATTCGGGAACGTACTGTCCGCAGGCGACGGCTCCGACATACTGAAATACATTTTCGCCGCCTTTGTCGTGCCGAAATCGCGGTTCGAGCCCGTGTCCTGAACCTTGTTGAACGCCTCGCGGAACATTGCGTTATGGGCTTCTTCGCGGTTCAGCAGAAAATCTATGGTTTCCCGCACCTTTTTATCGTTGATCTGGCGGTAAAGATATTCGTAGACCACCTTCGCCCTTTGCTCCGATGCAATATTTGACAAAAGATCGGCGCAAAGATCTCCCGTTACGGTAACATAATCTCCCGTCCACGAGTAGCCCGATGCGTTTATCAGACCCGGATTCAGTCCAAGCAGAACGTGCGACTGAATTTCACCCGCCGAAACTGCCTCCGCGTCAACATCATGACCGTTCAGAAGATTGATGGTCTGAGCCACCATCTCCATATGTCCGAGTTCCTCCGCGGCGATATCAAGAAACAAATCTTTTATTGCCTGATCCTTGATCCTGAAACTCTGCGACATATACTGCATTGCTGCTTTGAGTTCTCCGTTTCCTCCGCCAAGCTGCTCCTGCAGCAGCGCCGCGTACTGAGGATTCGGCTTTTCCACGCCTACCGGATGAAACAACTGTTTTTCGTGTTTGAACATAGAAACATTCCTCCCTTTGGGAGTTATTGTTTCTGGTTTTAATGAAATTATTCCCTATACTATCGTTCCGCCGTTGGGATTAAGCACTTGTCCCGTCATATAGCTGCTGTCACAGGACGCGAGAAAAACGTAGCAGGGTGAGACCTCGCAGGGCTGCCCCGCTCTCATCATAGGCACCTGAGAAGTTTCCGAGCCGAAGCCCGCGACCTCCCCGGCGGAGAACGAAGCGGGAATGAGCGGCGTCCATATCGGACCGGGCGCGACCGCATTTACTCTTATACCCTTATCCGCAAGAGACAGCGCAAGTGAACGAGTAAGCGTGACTATCGCGCCCTTTGTCGCGCTGTAATCAATAAGGTCTTTATTGCCCTGGAACGCCGTTACGGAAGCAGTGTTTATAATGCTGCCGCCCCTTTTCATATGCGGAAGCGCGCACTGTATTATATAGAAAAACGAGAACACATTGTTTCGGAAAATAAATTCGAGCTGCTTATGCGAAATATCCAATATGCTTCTTTGAACAAATTGAAACGCGTGATTGTTTACCAGAATATCCAATCCGCCAAAGCGCTCTATCGTTTTTTGAACACAGGTCTGAGCAAATTCGGGATTTTTTAAGTCGCCCTTGATAAGGATACAGCATCCGCCGAGTTGCCTTATTCTTTCGGCAGTTTCCTCGGCGTCCTTGTCCTCGTCGTAATAAACGATAGCGACCGACGCGCCTTCCTTTACAAAGTCATAAGCAACAGCGCGACCTATCCCGCTGTCGCCGCCCGTGATAATAGCGGTTTTCCCTTCCAGCTTTCGACACTGCCTGTTACACTCGGAAACCGGAATGGGCTTCATTATGTATTCCAAACCGGGCTGTCTGTTCTGATGCTGCGGAGGAAACGCGTTTGGCATTTTCTCGCAGGATATCTTCTGTGGGCAGTTTGCGGTATTACCGCAGCGGTTTCTGTTGTCGTTCATAAGATATGCCTCCTTACTTTCCATAATATGCGGTAAAAGACAAAAACGACAATCAAAACACTTTTATGCATTGTTTTACATGATAGCGATATCTTGTCACATCCCCATAGCCATTCCCATATCTTCGGATTCGTCCAAATCCTCGTCCTCATCGGGGTTTTCGTATTCCTCGCTCTCGTCGTCAAAATCGTCCGCAAAATCGGTGCTTTCCTGTTCCTCGGGTTGTTCCCCGACTTCCTCAAAAACGCTCTCACAATCGCCCACAGCGACTGTTTCTCGCTGCTCTGCGCGTTCCTCTGCCACTCTCTCAGAATCAGTCGGTGCCTCGCTCATGGCTGCGCACTGTGTCAAATCACGCTCTATCTCGTTTTCGATCAGCCCGATCACGAACTGTTTTTGTGTCATATTGTTGCGCTGCAGATAATCTTTGATTTTCTGAAACAGCTCCTCCGGCACCTGAAACGCCAAAGTTCTCATATTACCCATGTTCTTGTCCTCCTGCATATTAAGTTATAACGATAGGTAACTCTTTGAAGTAATCTCCAAGTTTTCCCCCGTTCCACACCGTGCATGCGACTTTCACCGCACACGGCGTTCCATCAATATTACAATTTCATCGGATTGGTATCACTTTCAAAGTTATCAAAACAATTAAATAGCGGTGTTACCCGCCAACATTCGGAGTTTGTTTATTTTGTCAAGTTGAGATTTATCGGGTTTGATTTTGCCAAGATATGCTCGTATCGTTTCGGGTTTTGTCGCGTGTATCAACTTGTGAACATCGATATGGACGATAATAAGATTTTTGTATTCGTCCATACCGCCTTGACTTAACGGCTTCTTATGGTGACAGTGAATTTCATCAATCCATAGCACTTTGCCTGTAACGGCACATTTTCCGTATTGGGCGGCATACAGCGATACTCTGTTGTCCATATATTCCACGCTTCTGTTTGGCAGATACGCTCTTGCGAGCATATGCAGCACATTCATTACCGTTTCGTCGAATTTAAGATTTCGGTGAATTTCTTCTCTGCCTTCTATCGTATACTTACATATCTTTTTCTTCTTGAACATTGGGTTCTTAGTCTGCACATATCCAATCGAGCACAAAGGTTCACCGCTGATATATCTCAACATTTTGCTTTCCCCGTAATGCTCCGCAATATATTTTCGGCTAATAACACCTTGCTTTTTAAGTCGTGCTTTAAGCCTGTTATATAATACCGTTTTTAGTTGAAACTGAATTGCCATACAATCAAGATTCACCACTGTTGCATATCTGTAATAATTATGTATACCGATGACAGCGGCACACAAGACGCATATGGAGTTGCGCATTTCAGAACGTGCGAGATCTACATAGACAGCGGACTGCCAAGAGCGCTAATGCGGCAGACCGTCACACACGAGCTTGTACACGCTTTGCGGTTTTCCTACGGTGAAAGTCTTGATCTCGAAAGTGAAGAGAAAATATGCGACTTTATAGCGGCGCATTTCGACGAGCTTAAATCGCTCAGAAAAGCCGTTTTAAAGGCACTATGAAAGCCGAAACGGACAACCTCGGTTGTCCGTCCGCGGGAAATGACCTACCCGCGCTGATGATGGCAGGTCGAATGAAGCCTTGGGCTTCAACCTAGAAAAGAGGTGAAAGTATGACTAAAGAGGAATTTAACGCCGTCACACGTGATCTGCTTGTGGCATGGTTCTTGGAAATGTACGTTTATATTTCCGGTGCCGAGGCACAAAAAATAGAGCCCTTGCAGAAACGACAGCTCATTTCGACAGCGCAGTCGCTTCTGCATGACGTTCAAGACTTGCTTGAAAATGAACAAAAGGCTCTGTAATTAGTATAGCAGAGTTAATGGCTCTTGTCAAGGGCTTTTTGGAAAATTTTAGCGAAAGACCTGCTAACAAAAGTCAACCCCTAAAACGAAAAAAAACACAAAATTTTTTAAAATTTTGTGGATTGAAAAAACGGTATAGCAAAGCTGACCGCCGAAGGTGAAAATCATCGACGATCACGGCAATCGTTAAGCTGGCTAATCAAGTGTTGAGCGCTTCGTTCACTTTGGCGTAATAAATACGCAGGAACTTATTTGCGGCAGCCATCATGTAAACCTTATATGGCTTGCCTTCGGCGCGTTTCTTATCGAGAAAGCTGTAGACGGGCTCATCAGCAGGACTGTTTTTAAGAATTACATCAACTACTTGAAAAAGCGTTTTGCGTAAATGTGGAGAGCCTCGTTTGGAAATGCTGCGGGATTTGACGTCTATGTTTCCCGATTGGTATGGCGGAGCGTCAAGTCCCGCGAAAGCGGTGATTGCTTTACGGCTATGAAAACGACGAGTATCGCCGATCTCTGCGATCAGCTGCGGAGCGAGAACCTTTCCAACGCCGAACATCTCCATTACAACATCGTATTCGGGAAGCTGTTGTGAAAGCGCGGTCATCTGCTTTTGGAGCTCCGAGAGAGTTTCACAGGCACAGTTAAGCTGTGTGGCAGACTGTCCTATTAAAGAGGCTATGTAATCGCTGTTTGTCAGCGTCGCAATGAGCGTTTTGGAATAGTCGTATATGGTGTCTGCTTTCTTGTCGGAGTAATAGTAACCGTTCTTATTGCACCAACGGTAATACTTGTCTTTGAAAGCGCTGCGAGGTATTCCGCGAACACAATCGCAATGCGGAAACTTGATCACGAAATCGACCCATTTAATGTGTCCGTCAGAACTGCGTTGTGGTGAGGCGAACAGTTTATTAACCCCGGGAAAGGACTGATCGACCAATGAGATAAAATTGTTATTCAGCATGGTTTTGACCTTGCAAAGCGTTGTGTATTGCCGATTGAGAAGCTTTAACGATCTGCGTATCTCGTCATCGGGAATATACTCACGCAAATCTAGCCAACGGTCAAGCGCGTATTGCGCGATGCGCACCGCGTCCTTCTTATCCGTTTTGGCTTTGCGAATGGAGTTTCCGCTGTAGTTGTGCAGAAGCATTGCATTTACTACGGAAACATATATACCCTCGTTATGGAGATATTGGGCTATGGGTTCATAATAATTTCCCGTATACTCCATAACGACCTTGGTCTCGCCGGGCAAGAGCTTCACTCGCTCTACGAGCTCCTTCAGCTCTTGCCCGTTATGCGAAACCTCAAAGGGCGAAGCCGCTACTACTCCAAAGGGCTGCATAATGGCAACCGTGCTCTTTCCTTTGGAAACATCAATACCTACTGCGTTCATTGCATTTCTCCTTTGCGTTTATTACTGTAATCGGGAACTATGCTAGATACAAATTCCAAAGGAATTTGTTTCGCTCATTGTCTATTCAGGCTGTTGGGTGATACGAACGCACCGATACGGCGGTTCAACCTGCTTAACCGGCTACAACGGAAGCATAGATGACGGTCTTAAAAACGGGCGTATAGGCCCAAGGAGGGATACGTCAGTCCAATTACTGCTTCCATTATAGCTTAAACTTTGAGTACCGTCTACCCACTTTTTTACGGGTGGATTTGCCGGTAATTATATTATAACAGGAGGAATTTTAATGGCTAGCACAACTGTTGAAAGTAAGGCAAAACGAAGTGAATTTTACACGTTTCTGAATATAGGCGGCAGCTCCGAGAATTGGGTGCGCGAGGGTAAGTTCGCGTCGGAAATGACCGCGCAGATGAACCCTCAGACCACCACGGCGCAGGACGTAACGCAGGACACTGCCGAGACGGATATCACGGGATATCAGCCGTCTATCGCCGTGTCGAAATCGGTCTCCAAATCCGATCCCGCGTTTGATTTTATCAACGATATACGCCGTCACAGAAAGATACTTTCCGACGCGTATGCCGATCTTCTGCATGTCGACGTGTTCAACGGCAGCAGCGG
>CAJUMS010000058.1 GCA_910587465.1 uncultured Oscillospiraceae bacterium | reverse complement strand
CAAATCTTACCGTGGTACCGGCTGCAAGCTATGGTTATATTGTACCAAAGGAAAAAATGCACATGAAAGTTGTTATGGTTGAGCCAAACAAGCCCGCATACGCAACGGAGATCGGCGACGATTATAAGTCGATCCACGATGCGGTCGGCGGTCTGATCGAGCCGATATATTTCCTCCATGAGCGTGGCGTTGTGATGGTCGGGAACGAAGAAGCCAAACTCCTCGGCATGGAGGGTAACAGACGGTTCGATGATGGAATAGTTGCCGGACCGTTCATAATTTGCGGCGATAACGGCGAGGACTTCTGCTCACTTACGGACGAGCAATGTGAGAAATATGTCCGGCAATTCGCCGAGCCGGAGCAGATCACTCGACAGGAAGTCGAGGATGATATGAAGATCGAGATCACATTTTTCTAAGGGGGTACGGCTATGAAAAACACTGTAACGATAACGCTTGACGATGAGAAATTCAGGGCGCTGAAGATGTATCTGTCGGAGAAAAAGACCTCGCTCGACGAGCAGCTCTCCAACTACGCCGAGCAGCTTTACGGCAAGATCGTGCCGCAGAACGTGCGCGATTATATCGACATGACCGCAAGGCAGCAGAGCGCAATAAAACCAAAAACCACCCATGCCAAGCCGACCAATCTGCCGTGACCGATTTTGAGGCGGCTGTGTCGCGCCGTGTTCGATTTTGGCGCGGCGGTAGGGTACGAATACCTCCGAGCCGTTCTCGCACCGATTTGGGGCGTTTTTCGCGGAGTTCGAGAAACGGCTCTGCAAGCGGAGCGAGGGGCGGTTCGGGGGATGATTTTGATGCAGGAAAAAGGACTTATGCCACCGCTGGCGGCATAAGCCCGTAAACGCCGTCGGGCAAAGCCCACCGGAGATTTGAAAAGTGATTAAAAAACGTGTATTGGCTCGGATTTTTGATTAAGTCTTCGGCGGGAATACGGCGGTTAAGCCAAATAAAGTGATACAAGGAGCTGAAATGAGTGATAACTCAAACAAGATACGCACCGGATTTTACCTTGAAAAGGATCTGTTGGACGAATGCGACTGCTTTCTAGAACAGTCCAATTCCCGTTCGAGAAACGAGCTTGTCCGAAAGGCTATCGAGTTTTATCTCGGACATCTGAAAGCGCAGGACAACGTGGAATATCTTGCTCCCGCGATTAAAAAATTAGTGACGGCAGCGGTCACGGCTTCGGAAGAAAAAACGTCGCGGCTGCTTTTCAAAATCGCGGTGGAGCTCGGAAAAATATCCAATATGCTGGCGGCGGCTAACGAGGTCGATGATGAAACGCTCCGCGAACTACACATCATGTGCATTGACGAGGTGCGGAAAATAAATGGCATCATTACCTACGACAATGCTGCAAAATTTCAGAGGAACGATTAACAATGCCGAAAATAATTGTTGCCAGCAGATATCTCAAGCCCGTGGCAAAGGGGACACGCGGCAATCTCGTGAAATATATCGCGACGCGCGAAACGGTTCAGAAATATTCTCCAAAACGGAAAGATGCTCCTGTTACGGAAAATCAGAAACAACTGATAATGGAGCTGCTCCAAATAAATTCGGACGGAAAAAAGCTGCCGGAGTATTCGGACTATCTGAAAAATCCGTCAAAGGAAAACGCCTCGGAGCTACTCTCCGAGCTGCTCGAACAGAGTGCGGATATGATCGCGGACAAAGAAATTCTGGTGAAATATGTTGCGGAGCGCCCCAGTGTTGAAAAAATCGGAAAGCACGGATTGTTTTCCGACAGCGACGATGAAATAATTCTGTCGCAAGCACAGAAAAATATTGCGGAACATCAGGGGAATGTTTGGTCGCACGTTATATCCTTGACCCGCGAGGATGCGGAACGGCTCGGATATACCACTCCCGAGATGTGGCGAAATCTGATCATGCGGCATACCGATGACATCGCCAAAGCACAGAATATCCGCTTGGAGAACCTGCGGTGGTACGCGGCATTTCATAATACGACTCATCATCCGCACATCCACTTGCTTGTGTACTCGACGGATATCAAAGAGGGTTTTCTGACCGAGAACGGGATCGAGCAGATCAAAAGCGCGTTTGCAAATGATATATTTCATAACGAACTGTATCAGGTCTATGAAAAGCAGACCGATGTGCGCGACAAGCTGCGCTCCGAAGCGGAAAGCGTGATGAAAAATTTGTTGTCCGAGCTGCAAAATAATAATCAATTTGATCCGCAGTTTGAACAGCTTATTTTGAAACTGCAATCGCAACTTCGCAACTCTAAAGGCAAAAAAGTTTACGGCTACTTGCAGCCGAACGTCAAGAAAACCATTGACCAAATCGTCACACAACTTGCCGAGAACCCCGTACTGAAAAAGATGTACGAGGAATGGTGCGCTCTCGAACAGCAGAAATACGAAACCTACACAAGCGCGGTGCAGAAATTTCCGCCATTGGAGGAAAACAAAGTTTTCAAGCCGATTAAAAATGCGGTTATAAATGCCGTGTTGGAGATGGATTTCTCAGCGGAAATGTTCGCGGAATACGGCGAGGACGTGATTGGTGAAACGGAATCGGACGATGATTTATATATCAAGTGGACGGCAGAATATAAATCTGCTTGCACCGAGTTATATAAAAATCATAACACCTCGAAAGCACTCGAACTGTTCCAAATCGAAGCTGAAAAAGGAAATGTTCTTGCACTCCACGATCTCGGAAAGATGTATCGGAACGGATTGCTCGGCAATGAAAACATTCTGAAAGCCGATGAATATTTTCAAAAGGCACTGCATGGTTTTATCGCACTTGAGCCGACCGCAAAGAGGCTCCGTGATTATGTTCAGTACCGGATCGGGAAAATGTATGCGCTCGGATATGGCACGGAACAGGATTACTCCAAAGCGTTCGAGTGGTTTGAAAAATCTGCGGCGACGGGAAATAAGTTCGCGCAGTACTCGCTCGGCAGTTTGTATTATTACGGAAATGGTATGGCGCAGAATTATGAGAAAGCGTTTGAATATTATAAGCTGTCCGCCGATCAGGATAACGCCTACGCTTGTTACGAGGCAGCGAAAATATTTCGTGACGGGATCGGTGTCGAGAAAAACTCGGAGCAAGCTGAGAATTATTTCAAAAGCGCTTATAATGGTTTCTCTAAGATCGCTAACGACAATCCCGACGATCAAATTTTGTATCGGCTAGGCATGATGACGTTCAGCGGAACGGGCTGTGATGCAGATCGTGAGTTGGGTATCGAATATATAAAACAGTCCGCCGAGTTGGGAAACGAGTACGCTCAAGCGTTCTTGGATAACAGCAACAGATACGCTCAAACCGCAACGCAGAACGCTGTGCTATCCATGCTATTTTCATTAGGCAGACTTATCTCCGACGATTATAGCCGTAGTCTGCATGGACAGAAACTCCGCACCGAGCATAAACTGAAAGCCGCGATCCGACGCAAGAAACAGGCGCTCGGTATGAAAGAAAATCCGTTGGAAAATCCCGTTTTTAAGGAGTGATTACTTGCTAAATAATCGTGAAATTTATTCCACAAACCTTCCGCACCGCGCCATTGCGGTGTATATGTATCTGCGCGACCGAGCCGGAAAGGACGGCTCCTGTTATCCCGCTGTTTCAACGATAGCGCAGGACTTGAAAATGTCTAAAAGCACCGTGAAACGCGCGCTTGGAGATCTCGAAAAAGCGAAATATCTTCGGCATGAGCGCAGATACAGACAATCGGGTGGCAACTCGTCAAACTTGTACTTTGTCGAGCGACCGCCCTAAAGTTTTTGAAAAAACATCCCACTCACAAGGACGAATTTTGCTCTGTCGGTGGTCTATGGATAGGGTCATCATGAACCTACAATGCTAAGTAACCAATATATAATTTAATCATTTTGAAGAAAGGAGTCCCATGCCCTACATCAATTTTTCCGAGGACGATTTATACCGCGCGAATAATGCCGACTTGGTTTCGTATCTCGGCGGCTGCGGCGGTCATGTGAAAAAGGTCGGCTCGACGTATCAGTATGTCTACACGGACGGATCGGGAACGCATGACAGCGTGACCGTTCACGGCGGCAAGTGGTATGATCACAAAAATCAGCGAGGCGGTTATGCGGTCAAGTTTTTGCAGGAGTTTCTCAACTTTTCTTTTCAGGATGCCGTTGTTGAGTTGCTCGGCGGTCATTGCTCCGCGCAGACCGTGAGTTCTCCGGGAGCAGCTCCCGAATCTGTTGTGAAACCGTTTGAGCTGCCGGAACCAAACTCGAATATGCGACGGGTTTTTGCTTATCTGACCAAGCAGCGGTTTATTGATCCGCAGATAATTTCGCACTTCGCACATGAACACAAAATCTACGAGGATAGCAAATACCACAACGCCGTATTCGTTGGAATGGATGAGAACGGTACGCCAAAACAAGCATCGGTACGCTCTACGATCAGCTTCGGGAAAATATTTCGGTTGACAGTCGCGAACTCGGATACAAAATACAGCTTCTCTCATTTCGGAAATGACGGGAAGCTGTTTGTTTTTGAAGCGCCGATCGATATGCTGTCGTTCATCACACTTTACCAAAAGGATTGGAAAGATCATAGCTATATCGCTATGAATGGAGTTTATGAAAGTGCAATTTTAAAGGCTTTAGAAAATCATTCGGAACTGAAAAGCGTATATCTCTGTACCGACAGCGATGAAGGCGGCATTGAAGCTGCAGAGCGCTTGCGGGATATTCTCCGCGAACATGGTTACACGGATATTTTCCGTATCATGCCGCAGCAGAAAGACTGGAACGAATGCTTGAAACAGTGTTACGGCGCGGAATATCTTCCTGCTGTTCCTCATGAGCGCAAAGAATTATATTTGCAGAGCGTTGCCGAGCTGAACGAGATAAAGATTAACCCGAACCGCATAGCCAACGACCTCATAGCAATTTACAACTCCGCCGACCGAATAAGGTTAGCGGAGTTTTCTGTTGCGGCGAGCGAGCATTTTTTGAAGATAGCGGGAGAAGAATTTCCGCTTGAACAGATGAAAAATCGGCTTGCCGCCGAATATAAATGCTATCAGGACAAGGGAACGACGGCGACCAAGCTCTGTAAACTGCAAAGCGCGATGACGGCAGGATTGGAGCAGCTCCGAAAGCCATCGCAGACTGCTGCGGAGTTGAAAATAACAGCGAGAAAGCTGTACGATATTGCCGATCACGCTCTGCGGCTATCGACAGAGGAAACGCTTGTTCAGAGAGTCGAGCTAAAAGAAACTTCCGAGGAAACCCCCTCGGACGAGCCTCAATTTTCGCAAGCAATGTGTATGTAATCGGGAGGACGAAATGAACACATCACAGATTTTTTTGCTCTGCTTATGCGGAGCTTTTTTTCTCGTAGTCGCGCTGATTGCCGCAATCGGCGACCACTATTCCCTCAAGGGAATTCCGAACAAGCCCGTAGGCAACGGTCAGCACGGAACGGCACGGTTCGCGACCAACGGCGAGGTTGCCAAGACCTACAAGCATATTCCCTACGCGCCGAAATTATGGCGAAAAGGAGAACAGCTCCCGACCGTAGACGGATTGATAGTCGGTTGTCACGAAACGGCGGGAGGTATGACCGCGCTGGTCGACGACGCGGATATCCATACGCTGATGATCGGCGCGTCCGGCGTCGGCAAGACCGCGAACTTCCTCTACCCCAACATCGAGTATTGCTGCGCAGCGGGAATGTCGTTCGTCACCACCGACAGCAAAGGCGACCTCTACCGAAACACCGCGACCATTGCCGAAAAATATTACGGCTACAAAATTTCGGTTATCGATCTCCGCAATCCCATTCGCAGCAGCGGATACAATATGCTCTACCTCGTCAACAAGTATATGGACGCATATAAAGCCGAGGGTAAGCTGGAATATAAAGCGAAGTCCGAAAAATTCGCAAAAATAACCGCCAAGACTATTATCTCGGCGGACGGTGATGTTTCGAGCATGGGTCAAAATGCGTTTTTTTATGAAGCGGCAGAAGGCTTGCTGACGGCGGTCATTCTGCTGATCGCGGAATTCTGTCCTCCCGAAAAGCGGCACATTATCAGCGTTTTCAAGCTGATACAGGACTTACTTGCTCCATCCGGAACGAAGGGCGTATCGCGGTTTCAGATGCTGATCGACAAGCTGCCCGGCGAGCATAAGGCAAGGTGGTTCGCGGGCGCGGCGCTCAATTCGTCCGATCAGGCTATGGCGAGCGTTATGTCCACCGCACTCTCCCGACTGAACTCATTCATCGATTCGGAACTCGAACAAATTCTCTGTTTCGATATAAGTATTGATGTGGAGGAATTCTGCAATCGCAAATCTGCAATCTATCTTGTACTCCCAGAGGAGGATCAAACTAAGCATTTCCTTGTATCACTTATTTTACAGCAGATTTACAGGGAAATGCTTACGGTCGCTGACGAAAAAGGCGGGCAACTCGACAAGAGAGTAATGATTTACGCTGACGAGCTGGGAACGCTCCCGAAAATAGAGGGCATCGAAATGATGTTTTCGGCTTCGCGTTCAAGAAAAATATCCATCGTTGCCATCATCCAGTCCCTCGCGCAGTTCGAGAAAACCTATGGCAAAGAGGGCGCGGAGATAATAGTGGACAACTGCCAGTGTACCTTGTTCGGAGCGTTCGCGCCCAATTCCAAGACCGCCGAGGCGATGTCCCAGAACCTCGGCAAGCAGACCGTGCTCAGCGGAACGGTGACGCGCTCGAGCGGCAGGGACGGCAGCAACCGTCAGCTTCAGATGATCGAGCGCCCGCTGATGACCGTCGACGAGTTGAAGTCCATGCCGAAAGGTCACTTTATCGCGATGAAAACGGGCTGCCACCCGATGAAAACGCAGCTCAAGCTGTTTTTTAAGTGGGGGATACAGTTCGAGGACGCATATTCGATTGAAGAAAAGTCCGAGCGCAAGGTTCAGTATGCGGATAGCAAAGAAGTCGAGGCTGCGGTACTTAAAAAATTTCCTCCGAAAAAGGAAGCCATCTGTCCGCCTAAGCCTGTTCCGATGGAGTTTATGGATGATTTTGAGGCAATTGACGAGGAAGCCGTTTCCAGAAAGCGTCCGCCCAAAACAAAGAAAAAACGATCGTCTATTGAAGCTTCATTGTGATACTCAGTATGAAAAATCCGTTTTCAATGGCAGTATGCATAGTACCCTCATATTTATTTACAACATATTGCATATTAGAGAACCCGAATCCGTGTGATTCCTTGTCGGACTTAGTGGTTTTAGGGAAAAAGTCCTTTTCACAGCTCACCAGCACCGTTGGATTTTTTATAATAAGGACAAAAATACCCTGCCGGCAATTCCCGTATACGGAAATATTTCTGTTCTCTGGCAAAACGCTGCAGGCTTCTACCGCGTTTCTGATTGAGTTAGAGAGAATTATGCAAAGATCAGCGCTGTCGATGTTCTGAGGAATGCAGCCCTTAAAGTCGATTGTTATATTTGCCGCCGCGGAGTTTTCCTGTGCCTCAGTCAGAATCGCGTCGGATATGTAATTGCCCGTTCTGAAAAGAAATTCTCCAAACGGCATCATTCCGGATATTCTTTCAATATATGCTTTAGCATCGTCATATTTATGAGCGGTCATCATTGACTCAAGGCATTTAATATGGTTGTTAAAATCGTGTCGGAAACTCTGTATTTCCGAATTAATTTTTTCCCTTTTTTCGTAATGAGAAAGCTGTGAATTAACCTGTTCCTTTAATATCTTATTCAGACCCGCATAATATTTCTGGTACAGGACATTGGCAGCCAGTGAAATTATAAGCACTGTGACACAAATTATAAGCAAGAGCGATAATATTTTTACTGTTCTTATCTGCAATTCGAATTTATCCGTGTCGTAGCTCAACACCTCAATCAAACCCCCTTCAAGAAACACCGCAATGAAAACGCAAATATAGGTGTGAACCGGAATGCTTGAGGCGGCGCCGCTTATAATTTTAACGCGATTTTTAGTTTTTCTCTTAAAACATATGGCAAGAACAAGCATACAGGCGGGTATCGTTATCATAGTTATGTAATTTATATACGGTTTTTCAGCGGTCGGATCAGGGGGAAACAACGACATAACGGCAGAATTTAATATAGAGCATAGGAACTGGATCGTCATAGCGGTCATGGCGTCCTTCAGCGAAAGTGATTTCAATACCGAAAGCACCAGCAAACAAAGCCTCGGGCAATCAAATATCAGAAGCAAAAACGCGGAATTTTCACCCCAACCGAAAAGAAATATATCCAGAACAAACCCTGTCGCGGCTGCCGTAACAGCAGCTGCGGCAAGGCGGATATTAGAGTATCGCTTCTCCGAGATGACCGATAAGACCAATATCTGTGCACATATGAGAACTGCGTCAGAAGCAGCGGAAAAAATTATTGCCGGAAAAATATTCATCTAAATTCTCCCCATGTTATATCTGAGAACGTATTCCTGGAATGCGGTTTTAAAGGCGGTGAGGTTATTCCTGCTTATGTAGGCTTTTTTCCCGTTGTTCATAACTATGCAGCTGTTATCAAACGTTTTAATGTGAAAAAAAGAAACAATGTATGCCTTATGGCACCGAAAAAATGTATCCTTGGTCAAAAGCTTTTCTATTTCTCTGATATTTTTTGAGATATGAATGGTCTCATTCATTGTATGAAGCAGTGAATGCTTTCCGTCCGCCTCACACAGAACTACCTCCGATGACCTTACTATTTTTTCACCATCTCGGCTTTTAAGAACTATAAAATCATCGGTTTCCGTTCTCTTTCGATAATCGTCAAGCGACTTGAAAAGCTTGTCTTTGTTTATCGGCTTTGTCAGAAATCGGTACGCGTCCACTTCAAAGGTATCCAACGCTATGTCGGGATAAGAGCTTACGAAGATTATTGCGCACCCGTTATTCCGCATCCGTATTTTTCTCGAGGTCTCGATCCCATTAAGTTCTTTCATCTGATAATCCATAAAAATAACGTCAAATCTATCGGAGCTTTTCAAGAGCTCCTTGCCGCTTGAAAAGACCGTCATGTAGTAATCTGTATGCCTAGCCGTATGGTATTCCTCAAGCAGAACGCGCAATTCATCGATCCAGAATTTCTCGTCGTCGCATAGTGCAATTTTCATAATACGCTCCCGTCTCGTTGTCTTTGGTTTTGATTTTAGCTCTAAACCTGTTCCTTATAATCTATTATACCACATATAAATATTTTTTTCAACCCGAAATACCTTTTTTCGGCTAATTGCTACCTGTCCTCCGTTTTTAGTTGAAAACAGAGCTCTCGTATGTTATTCTTGAATCACAAAATATGAAAGGAGTGTGCGGTATGAGCTTCTGGCGGCGTTTCTGCTATTGGCTTTTCGGAATGTAAAATGTCTTATTTAGAACATCGGCACATTGAGTTTGAGAACGTTCTGTCCTATAGAACAAGAACGGATTCCGAGAAGCTCGGAGCATTACTGGAATTTATTAAGGGTAACGCGGACGCGCTCGGTTTGGAAATTACGGGCAATATTGCCTTCACCATACAGGAGATGTATGAATTTACAAACAAGTGTATTCTGGGACTTGAGGTGCTTGCTCCCGTAAACAAGGCATTCGAAAGCGGCGAACGGTGCGTTTACAAGCCTAAATTCAGGCTTGTAAACGCTGTTTCGGCTCGCTGCGGCTTTAATTTCAGCGATCTTATCAGAACATCCAACAGTATACGAAACTACCTCAGCGAAAAACATTTAAAAGCGATAAGCGACATTTACTATATTGCCGAGCTAAGCGACGACTGTGTGCTTGCGGATGCATATGACGCGGTCGTCAGCGTCGACGACAATTTGTTGTAGATTTCGGTCTTGAGCTCAATAAAAAATCTTATCTGCCCGCATAGTCTGCGGGCTTTTTCATGTTTTAATCGAAAAAGCAATACCTGTTTTCCGCTATTTACTACCTGTTTTCCGTTATGCCTTGAAATAAACGTCAGAATTTGTCATAATGAGTTTGCAAATTTTCGGAGTTGACGTGAACGGTTCATTAAATATCAATCAAAGCATAAATATCCGGCTTGTGGAAGATTTGTGCAGCGCTGGTGTTTAATCATGCCTTTAGCGGCAGTTTATTAAAGGAGGATAATCATGAATTCAGGTCTGAAATCAAAGTTTACCGCTGCGGTCTTGTCCTTGATAGCATCATTTTCGCTGATAGGAGCTGTGGACGCTCACGCGGCGGCAGCGGACGAATCTCCCATACTGTACCTTGAGGTCAGCAATACGCTGACGGCGCAGGACACCTTTGCATGGACGGAATACGACCACTATAATTATACGGATCGATACCTCCCCACGCTCGACAAGCACATCGTTTACGAGGGCGACAACATCAAAATGCTCGGATACGGCTACGCTCCGCTGAAGGATTTTCTTCTGGTCGAGGATAACGACGATTCGCGGAAAGTATTGTCGTTCGATATTCAGCGCGACCGAACCGACTGGCACAGCATGGAGGGCGGCGGCTTTTTGTTTAACGCCTCCGTGAAAAATGATACTCTCAGCGGCTTCTGCATTTTGCTTACGCAGTCCGGTCTTAAGCTGATCGATATAACGGGAGTAAACGTCAACTCATTCAGGAACGGAAGCTACGCTTATGTACAGAACGCGGGCAGACTGCTTGCGACATATCCAGTAAATAATGTGTATGCGGAGCATCATATAAAAATAGAGATCAATTCCTCCGAAATATCATTGTGGGATGACGATAAGCTGCTGATAGATAGATACGAGCTGCCCGAAAGAGATTACGGTTACGGCTACGGTCCTATCACAAGCCACGCAAGTCACGCCTGCCGTCAACAGTCCTATTTTACTTTTTCAAACATAGTAATGGAGACCGTGACCGGCTATTACATAAAGCTGGAGCCCTCCGAAGATATATGGGGGCTTACAAACGATTACTGGACAGAAACCTTTACGCTTACTTCGGTGGACTATACTCCCGCCGAGGGCGAGACCATTGCCGAATTCAGCGATTATCCCATGTTTAAGGACGCGAGAGATATGGTGTTGTTTTATCCGGACGGCTCGTTTGACCATATACCATGGGTCGACGGGAAAGCCGACTATGAAAATGCCGAGCGATACATAAACATAATTGACTCAAACGTAAACGCGGGAACGATAAAGCTTGAGCACGGCGAACAGATAATAGGCGCGTATGCCGAATAATTAGGAGGAAAGAAAATGAAGGTAAGAAAAATTACATCACTTTTACTTTGTGCGGCTATAACCGCTAATCTGTTGGTATCGTCAGCTTCCGCTTATTCCGAAGCCGGCGAATCGCGCGTATATACCTATAACGGCTATACCGTTGAATACAAAATAGTAAACGAATGGACGGGTAATCAAAACATTGAGATAACCGTTACGAACACCGGAGATGAGATACTCGCGGATTGGGCTATGGGCTATAACGCGAGCGGTGAGATAAACGGGCTCTGGAACGCGCAGGTTTATGCCGTACAGGGTACGGAGTATATTTTAAAGGGAGCAGACTACAATTCCGAGATAGCGCCCGGCAAAGCTGTCAGGTTCGGTTACATATTGTCGGGCGAGGAATTTAAATATCCGCAGAATATATTTAATTGCGCAAAAAGGGTTGACATATCGGATGATTATGATGTATACTATAATATAACAGGCGACTATGGAGATACATATCAGGCGGAAATGACGCTCGTGAACCTTTCGGATACCGATTATTCCGCGTGGCAGCTCAGCTTTGAGGGGAACGCGACCATTGATAATCTGTGGAACGCAAAGCTCCTTGAAAACGACGGAGGCAGCTTTAAGGTCAAGAACGCGGAGCATAATTCCGTTATTTGCGCGGGAGATTCCGTGAGCTTTAATTTCAGCGGTACAAAGCTGTTCAAAGATGACGAGGAAACGTCCTATATTGCCGGAACCTCCGAGGCTCAGACGGTAGAAGCGACAGAGGAAAGCCAACCGGATATCACGGACGAAAGCGAAAACGTTCAAACGGAAACAAGCGAAAGCACCGAGCCGCAGACCGACGAGTCCGCAAACGAGGTTCAGACAAGCGATTCGGAGGAAACCTCAGAATCTGATATCGAATCCGCCGAAACCGATGAAGTACAGACCGGCGAACCCGCAAGCGAGACTCAGACGACTGATTCGGACGAGAGCAAAGATACCGTCTCCGATACGAAAGAGCCCGACGAGCAGACTTCCGAGATATTCGTTTCCGACGGTACAGCCGAGCCGTATGAAGCGGAAGTTGAGTATACGCCGATGAACGCTTCCGTGGAGGCAAATTCTGATGTTGTATTCGATAATTACAGGCTGACCGCGGTCGTAATACCCATGGAATTCGACTTTGAGTTTGACCCCGAGCTCGACAGCGACGGAGACGGTCTGCCCGACTATATTGAAAGAGGACTTGGGCTGGACAGGAATAACCCCGATACGGACGGCGACGGCTTGCCAGACGGCTACGAATATTATTATCTCGGAACAGACCCCGCAAAGGTCGACACGGACGGCAACGGAGTTTCCGACGCCGATGAGGATTTTGACGAGGACGGTCTGACCAATATTGAGGAATACGAGCGCTCCACCAACCCCTTTGCCGCGGATACCGACCGTGACGGTCTTTCGGATTACGACGAGGTGTACAATTATAACACCGACCCCACAAACCCTGATACCGACGGCGACAAGGTAACGGACGGCGATGAGATCATTCTCGGTCTTGACCCCAACGATCCCGCAACCAACGGCTACCCCGACAGCGAATACACCACTGCGCAGACTGTCGGGACTGACAGCGGCGCGCTCGATTATATCAACAGCCTTGAGGAAAATCCCTACACCATATCCGTTGAAGTGACGGCGGCGGGTGTTGCGGACAACTGTCTTTCCGCGGACGAGAGCGGATATTCCAACGTTGTTTTGCAGAACGACGCGGTTCTTGGCGTTGTTCCGGAGCTTACTTACAGCGAGGGGCTTCTTGTCACCGATGTTATCATCAACTTTAACCTCGATGATTCCGCGGTCGATAACGAGCTCGGCATATATGACGACCCTGCCTTCAAGGGTATAAACAGGTTCAGCGTCTTCAAATATTTTGAGGACAACAATGTTCTGCTACCCATTGAAACCTTCTACAATGAGGATACCAATACGGTTTACACTCATGTGGACGTTATGGGAACATATTGCCTTATCGATATGGAGAAATGGCTGAACAATATCGAAAACGCTCCCAAAGGAAATTACTACGAGGAAAGCGACAACGAGCCCGCCAACATCGTATTCTGCCTTGACACGAGAGATATTATCGATTCGGAGAGCTTCGACGATATCAAGGCAAACATCAAGGCTATAACCGACGACGCTTTCGGAAGATACGACGATATCAAGGTATATATTTATTACCAGCGCTTCGGCAGCAATTTCAAGGTTACGAACAATCTGCTCGGCGATCCCGAAACCGGCGAGGATTATTTCACCTGCTACGAGGACGCGGAAGCGGCGCTTGACAGGCTTGAAAGATATCTGATAAGAAGCAGCTTCTGGGCGTATGATTATGTGGAGGCTACGCAGTTCATGATCGACACCTGCGACGAAAATATCATAGCAATGTATCACATCACTGCCGATGACCGCGTTATGGGCAGCGTTTCGGGTGCGAAAAAGCTGCTCCAGACCGTTCAGAACAGCAAGTATACAACGAGAGATGAGGAAGAAATTAACCGCATCTATGTCAGCCTGCTTTGCCCCAACAGCGATAAGGTCATTGATCCCGATTCCTATGCGGCGCAGCTTGTTGAAGCTTCGGGCGGGGTTATTTATACTATGGCAAATCCTGAGAGGGAAACAACTAAAACAGTAAAGAAAGTAAGAGCTTTAAGCGCTGCAAATGATGTGGAAGATGAGGAAGAAGAACCGCTGATCAAGCCCGGATCTTTTGCCGATACCGTCAGATATAATGTGACAGGAATTCTTGGTGACGGTAATGAACATGAGTATACAATTATCAGTTCTACAGGCAAAACAACTATAAAATTGGACAAACCCTTAACTAAAGGCTCTACAACAGATACCGACCATGACGGATTGTATGATTGGAATGAAGTAAACACCGATTTAATAATCAAAATTCTGGCTGAAAAAAATCATGGAGATATTAATCTCGTTATGCGCAAATGGAAAATTTCGACCCAATCACTTCCGTCCTTTGGAGATATACACGGAATCTATGAGGACTTGTTTTATGTTAAAGATGGTTTGTCAAAGTGGCTTCAAGCTAGTGCAAGCAGCGGTGATCCGTATCGGGTAATAAACGGTCAAAAAGTTCTGCCGATTATTTCAAATCCTGTTGATGCAGACAGCGACAATGATGGAATTCCCGATTTTTGCGATTTAAATAGACTGATCAAGGGTGATGTTTTCGATGACATGGATACAATCAGTCATCCAAGAAGTGACCATAATAATGATACATTTACGGTTGTTAGTGAATTCAGTTGCCCTATGATTTTTAAAAGACAGCCATATAATCAAATCAATGTTTATTCATTGCCCAAACAAACCAGCAAAATGCCATTTGTATATTCTTATTCCTCTAACGAAAACATTCACGCATATGCCGTTGTAAAGAACACAGATGGCTATTGGATTAAGGTTATGAATAAAAATAACGGAAAAATGGGATATGTAAAGTGGGGAAATAGGAATATTATTGATGAATTTTCAGTTGTTAATAATGTAATCAACCGCTTTGAAACCAAGACCACAAAACTTCTTTTGTCACATGATGATATAGTGAATGCTTTGATAGAAAGCAAGTGTTTAAAAGGCGATGAGTCTATTGATAACATAAATTCCAAGCTATTGAAAACTACTTATGAAGATGGTGGCGCATTTTCTTATGAATCTGCACCATACGGTGTTATCAAAAACAGCGAATTTGCATATCTTGACAAAAATGATTTGTATAGGGTTGAAATGTCCAATAAAATTGACAATGTCGATTTTTACACGGTTGCAATATCAGATCAATTGATGAAAACGGCATATGACTCACTAATGGAATCTATTCCTGATACTTTAACAAAGAGTCGCGACCATTATGGCGGATTTAGGTTTTTAGTTAAACTTGTTGGAGATAACGGTGAAATGCGGTATATAAACATGATTTCATCTGATGCCAAAAGCGACCTTAAATGGACCAATGACAAGGATGAAGGTAATTCGCTATTTCCAGTATCAAGAGATCGAAATGGCGTAAAACTGTATTGCAATGATGGTTCAGTTGAATATCATGACCACTTGTTTGAATTTGTAGTAAATAACAGACCTAATGATGATATTGTGATAAAGAGTAATGTGGATTATGATAAGCTTCTAGGTGTTCCGAGCGATACAAACTTAAAAGTTTATGAGGTTTACCTATATATTGATGAACCTTTAGTTGCTGGAGTATGGGGTGGATATTATGACTATGACAAATATATTTGGTAATAACTATATAAATGTAATTATTCGTAAAATCATTCCATTGTTTTCCGTAGCGCTTATCTCATCGTGTTCAGCCAGTGTCTCGTCCGGCTTGACCGAACCAGATACATCTCAGCCCATTCCACAAAGTGCTTCGGAAATAAGTTTATCAACCTCCACGCCTGAGGAGAAACCCACTTTTTCAAACGTAGCGCAGAATTTAAATGCGGTTGATTTCAGCAGTGAACAGAACGCTCTAAAGGATTATATCAATTTTGCTCGTTCCGAAATAAATAGAGCTTTTTTGAATGGAGACGAGTGTATGATTACACTTTGGAACGTTTTCGGCAATGAAAAACCCGAAATGATAGTTGCAATTAAGAAAAAACAACCGTCTGTCAATCACGAATATTATTTCTCCACAGATGAGAATGATGAACCTATTTATTTAGGAGAATTCTATCGCGTTCACGATGCTTTCTATACTGACGGCGAATTTGTTTTCGCAGTTTGGGAAGATGAAACTGAAATGGTAATAGACAAACTTCAATACCCCATTGAGGACACTGTTTCCCCTGATTTGGCTGAATATCAGAATCATGACGCGTTAGATTTTATCAACAATACCCATATGTATTTTTTACGATATGACAACGAGGATTGGGATAGTGAAAAACAAAGCTGGAAAAATCCCAATGAAACTGCTGCGTTGTTTTATTGTGAGGATTCCGGCTTATATGAAGCGTACAGTGTTTCAAAGCGGGTTTTAGAGTTAACATCCATAGAAATAAACGATTATATAAATCGGGACGGTAATCACATCTATTCATATCTCCCCGGAGAAAACTATCTGGTTAGTAGGCGGGAATACGAGCAGATAAAGTCCAAGATTTTCGAAATATTAACCGAAGTTACCGATGAACCCGATATTTCAAGCGGCTGGATAAATATTGACGATGTTGATAATTGGCTGGATTCTTTGGCATAAACCAGATCGCATACCTGCAAATTAATAGAGGAGTTGATTATCATAGCCCAATCAGCCTGTGGAATCAAAAGGCTGGTTGGCAGTACCGGTCATTCGTCGACAAATCAATCGGTTCTTTTAGATAATTTCAAATCCGAGGCAAAACGCCTCGGATATTTTTTTGTCCCAAAACGGTCAGCGCCTCGATGCAGGTCACCTCCTAATTCAGATTTGCAACACTAAACAAAAATCTGAATTCAGGAGGGACTAAAAATGTCCAAACAGTACATTATGAAAAACGGCATAGCCGTTG
>CAJUMS010000057.1 GCA_910587465.1 uncultured Oscillospiraceae bacterium | reverse complement strand
GTGTAGCTCAGTCGGTAGAGCAGCGCATTCGTAATGCGCAGGTCGGGGGTTCGAGTCCGTTCACTAGCTCCAAAAATATGAACCGCTCGAAATTTAGTTTTGAGCGGTTTTCAATTTTATAATATGAAATGCTATTGATCGGTTTTACAAATTAATAACATTGTACCTGTCAATCTTGTTAAAGCAAGTAGTACGGTGTTAAAAAGTGTGATGTTATGCTATTAAAGCGAAAAGATGCGAGGAGAAAAAACATATGGATAACTTTTCTAAAATGTACATAGATGGTAGTTTTGAGCAGCTTATGCTTAATTTAAGGCATGTCTCACAAAATAAGAGCGATCAAGGTTCTAAATTTGAGCGTTTTATGCAAAAATACTTTCTCACAAGCCCACTATACTCCCAAATGTATGATCAATTGTGGCTGTGGAGTCAATTTCCCTATTCAAGTATTCACGATATTGGCATTGACCTTGTTGCAAAACTGAGGGATAAGGATGAATTCTGCGCTATACAATGTAAATTCTATGATGAGAACAACTATATATCAAAGGATGATGTAGACACTTTCCTTTCAGCTTCGGGAAAGGCTTTTTATATTAACGGTGTAGAGCATAGATATTCTGAACGTATCATTGTATCAACGACTGATAAATGGTCATCTAATGCTGAAGAAACGATTATAGGACAGTTTCCGCCTGTTACGCGTATCCGTCTGCAAGACCTTAAAGACTCTGGTATAGACTGGGACAGCTTCACTCTTGAAAAAATTGATGATATGAAAGTCTGCTCAAAGAAAAAGGAACGTCCTCACCAGATTGAAGCAATAAATGCTGTAATCAATGGCTTTGAAGATGCCGACCGCGGCAAATTGATTATGGCTTGCGGCACGGGCAAGACCTTTACAGCGCTTAAAATAGCTGAAGCTGTTACCAACGGTATAGGCAACGTGTTGTTTTTAGTTCCATCAATCTCTCTACTTAACCAAACATTGACAGAATGGTCTGCTCAGTCTAAGTATGAATACAATGTCTATGCTATTTGTTCCGATCCAAAAGCAAGCAAGACTTCAGACAATATTAACAGCATTACAGACTTGGTTATTCCTGCGACCACCGATGTAAACAGACTGATAAGTAAGTATTATGGCTCTAATACTAAAACACTTAATTTCTTTTTTTCAACGTATCAATCCATTGATGTTGTCAATGCTTTTCAAAAGAAAAGCGGTATCAATTTCAACATCATCATTTGCGATGAAGCTCATCGCACAACAGGAGTAACTATTGCCGGTGAGAATGAAAGCAATTTTGTCAAGGTGCACTCTAATGATTTTATCAAGGCTAATAAACGCTTGTATATGACTGCTACACCTCGTATTTACGGAGATGAAAGCAAAAAGAAGGCAAGTGAAGGCAACGCATTGCTTTGCTCTATGGATGATGAAAGCGTATATGGTAAGGAGTTTTATAGTTTAGGGTTTTCCCAAGCTGTTTCTTTAGGTCTGCTTTCGGATTACAAGGTTATAGTGCTTGCTGTTGACGAAAACTATGTAAGTAAAAGACTTCAAAATCTTCTGACCGATAGGAGCAGCGAATTAACACTTGATGATAGCGTAAAAATACTCGGTTGTCTGAATGGTTTGTCAAAGAAGACGCTTTTTGAAAGTGAAGAAAACTATTTTGCAAACGATCCGACACCTATGCGCAGAGCTGTCGCATTCAACAGTAGTATCAAGGCTTCAAAAAAGTTTGTGGCTATGTTTGAGGAAATCCAGAACGAACTGATGCTTAATAGTCACGATGATAGTCTTGTTACTGTACAGCTCAGTCACGTTGACGGTACAGATAATGCACTTGTAAGGAAAAACCGCATAGATTGGCTTAAAGAAAATATTTCGAGCAATAACTGTCGTGTGCTTTCAAATGCTCGTTGTCTGTCTGAAGGTATTGATGTTCCTGCTCTAGATGCCGTTATGTTCCTCAATCCCCGCAACTCAATCGTGGATATTATTCAATCAGTCGGTAGAGTTATGCGTAAAACTGAGGGTAAACAATATGGTTACATCATTCTCCCAATAGGCATTCCAGCAGGAATGGAACCGGAAGAAGCTCTGAATGATAATAAAAGATATAAGATTGTTTGGGATGTATTGCAAGCATTAAGAGCGCACGACGATAGATTTAACAATACAATCAACAAGATTGACCTAAACCGTAAGAAACCCGATAACATTCAGATCATTGGCGTAACAGGTTCTGGTGACTACGATGGTAATGATACGTCAGAAAGCTATCATCAGCTACAGCTTAATTATGATGATCTTGAAAAGTGGAAGAACAGCGTTTATGCAAAAATAGTTAAGAAGTGTGGTTCTCGGAGATACTGGGAAACTTGGGCTAAGGATATAGCTGATATTGCAAATAGGCATATCGAAGAAATCAAACTGTTAATAAAGAAACCTGACATTGCACCTAAATTCAAGGAATTCCTGAAATCGTTACAGCAGAACCTTAATTCCTCAATAAAGACATCTGATGCTATAGAAATGCTCGCACAGCATATGATAACAAAGCCTGTGTTCGATGCTCTGTTTGAGGACTATGAGTTTGTAAAGAACAATCCCGTATCACGCATTATGCAGGATATGCTTGCAATTCTTGATGAAAAAGCACTTGACAAGGAGCAGGAAACGCTTGATAAATTCTATCAGAGTGTTCAGGAGAGGGCTAAGGGGATTGATAATGCTGAGAGCAAGCAGAAGATAATAATTGAACTGTATGAGCAGTTTTTCAAGAATGCTCTTCCTAAACAGGTTGTAAAACTTGGTATAGTCTATACTCCTGTTGAAATTGTTGACTTCATTATTAAAAGTGTTGATTATGTATTGAGAGATAAGTTCAACAGTTCTCTTAACGATAAAGGTGTCCACGTCCTCGATCCGTTTACGGGGACGGGTACATTCATTGTGCGCTTACTTCGCAGCGGTCTTATTGACATAGATAATCTGCTTTACAAGTACACCAACGAGATACACGCTAATGAGATTGTATTGTTGGCATATTATATTGCAACAATCAACATTGAGGAAACATTTCACGATTTAATAGGTGCTGACAGCTATACTCAATTTGAGGGTATCGTATTGACAGATACCTTTGCAATGACCGAAAACCAAAGGGCTAAAGAAACAGACGGTGAACGGTTGGAGTCGATGTTTGTGGAAAATTCGGCAAGAGCTGAAAAGCAGTTAAAAGCTCCTATCACCGTCATTATTAGCAATCCACCCTACTCCGTTGGGCAAAAAACAGGAAATGATAACAATCAAAATACGACATATCCATATCTTGATAAAGCTATTGCAAGTACTTATGTTATGCGCTCAACATCAACTTTAACAAGGAATGCCTATGATAGCTATATTAGGGCTTTTCGTTGGGCAACAGATAGATTGGGTGATAACGGTATCATTGGATTTGTAAGCAACGGTTCATACCTTGACAGCGTAGCACTTGACGGTTTTAGGGAGTGCTTAATTGAGGATTTTAACCATATCTATGTATTTAACCTTAGAGGCGACCAGAGAACGCTTGGTGAAACTTCTCGCAAAGAGGGCGGGAAGATATTCGGTTCAGGCTCACGCACACCTGTTGCTATCACTATTCTCGTGAAGCGTAAGGGCGTGAAAAAAGACGGCTATGTTAGCTATCACGATATTGGCGATTATCTGTCAAGGGAGCAGAAACTTGCTATTATTTCGGAATTTGGCGATATCGGTGCTATCAAATGGAGTTTTATCACTCCAAATGATAATAACGATTGGATAAATCAGAGAAATCAATCCTATATCAATTTCATAGCTCTTGGTGATAAGAAAAAACAGGAGCAGACAAGCGTTTATCTTGACAACTACGCTTCGGGATTGTCAACTAATAGAGATGTGTGGATTTACAGTTATTCTGCAAAACAAGCCAAAACACACTCGGAGCAGATGATAGCATTTTATAATTCTGAAAGGAAAAGATGTTTTGAAGAACTTCGCCAGCAAAAAGAGCAAGGTATTATTTCCTCAACAGATAAAAAAGCTGTTGAAACATACCTTATGAATATACGCAGTAATGATACTGCAAAAATTAGTTGGTCGGCTGGTTTAACTACATCTTTCTTCCATAACATTGCTATCAAACCAACAGATTGTATTCGGAGGGCTTCATACAGACCGTTTTGTAAAAAATATCTTGCTTATAATAAAGATATAATTGAAAGACCGTCAAAATGGAATAGCATCATTCCCGATGACGAGCATAGCAATCTTGTTATTTGTGTTTCCGGAGCACCGTTAAAGAAAAATTTCTCTGTTGTGATTACGGATACTATTCAAGACCTTCACTTTATGGAGAATTCTATCTGTTTCCCGTTATTTATGTACGCCAAAGAAGAAAAGCATAACGACTATCAAATGTCTTTGTTTGGCGATCTCGTGGAAGACACCACAACTTATAAGAAACGTTATGCAATATCTGACGCAGCACTCACTAAATTTAAAGGCATATATGGTGAAAGGGTAACCAAAGAGGACATTTTTTATTATCTGTATGCCGTCTTGCATAACAAAGACTATATAGCTGCATATGCGGACAACCTCGCCAAAGAAATGGTTAGAATTCCTACGCTTGAAAAATTCCCCAAATATGTGGATATAGGCAGACAATTAGCCGACTTGCACCTCAACTATGAGACTCCTGTTGATACTTCAGAATTGGGTATTGATATTTTGATTACCAAAGAGGATTACGCTGTAAGCAAGATGTGTTTCAAAAAATATGGAAAGGAGAACGATAAGAGTACGCTTATCTTCAACAACTATATTACTATCAGCAATATCCCCGAAAGAGCATATGAGTATGTAGTCAACGGCAGGTCGGCTATTGAGTGGATAATGGAAAGCTATCGCGTTAAGACTGACAGGGACAGCGGTATTACAGATGATCCGAATACATACGGCGATGAAAAGTATATCTTTAACCTGCTGCTCTCGGTTATCAGCGTAAGCCTTAAAACTCTTGATTTAATTGACGCAATGCCTGAGTATAAGGAAATATAACGCAAATAATGGCGGTTGAATAAACCAATCAAAATCTTTATGAGAGGTAATGTATATGGCGACAGTAGAGAATTTTATTGAAACTAAGTATCGGGATTTGGGAGTTCGCATTAGCATTGAATATATTGACCTTTATGGAGTATTCTCAAATCGAAAGTTACAAGAAATATTCTCTACAATACATAGTATGTTCGTTGAAAACTTTCGAGCTATGAATAGCCGTCTGCCCACAAATCAATGCACAGCTCACTATTGGGCTGATAACAGCAGAGAGCTATTACTCGCCTTTGATGTTTTAAATGGACTTGAAAGAGTGCTCACAACAACAAATAATGCATTTGTTGTTGATCCATATTACAAAGACATTATTGCGAAGTCCTCTTCTTTTTTGGAATCAAGTGGTGGTAGTGTTATTCCACAAGGTATGAATAAAGTGGAAATTTACTATACTGAACCTATTTTTAGAAAGAAAGACTCCGTGAAAATCAGCTCTTCACCCGCAGAGCAGCAATATGCCGATTTACAACAAATAGGATTTGGCTCGTATGCTACGGTTTATTCTTTTGTTGATCCATTCTATAACCGAAAATTCGTGCTCAAGAGGGCAAATGCTAATCTTAACTCCAAGGAGATAGAACGATTTAAGCAGGAATATGAGCAAATGAAAAAGCTTTCTTCTCCGCATATCATAGAGGTATATCGCTATGACTTGACAAAAAACGAGTATATAATGGAATATGTGGATTTTACAATGAAAGACTACATAGAAAAGAAAAATCCTATGGTGGAAGAAAGGAAAAAAATCGTTAATCAAATCTTTCACGCTTTTAAATTCATTCATTCAAAGAATGTGCTTCATCGTGACATTAGTCCTGCAAATATAATGATAAAGACCTATGATGATGTAAATGTAGTTAAAGTCTGTGATTTTGGTCTAGTAAAAATTCCAGACAGCGATTTGACTTCGGTTGATACAATTCTAAAAGGATGTTATAACGATCCCGCCCTTATTACAGAGGGTTTTAAGAATTATAATATTCTGCACGAAACATATGCGCTAACAAGACTTGTGGCTTTTATAATTACAGGTAAAGCAAACGCTGACAAGATTGCTGATAGGAAACTGAAAACTTATGTTGAAAAGGGATTGTCGCCTGATAAAAGTAAAAGGTTTCAGTCCGTAGATGAAATGGCAACTGCCTTTAGATACATTTAAGTTTCGGAAGCTTATAGAACATTTTTGAAATATAATGATATAAATTGATGTTAAAGACTAATCCTATTTGATTAAGCATAGATTAGATATCAGACGAGCGTTCCATCTAAAGTACCAAAACGGTAGTCGAGATATAGGAGGATAAATGTCAGACCTTTTTTATGAAGAAGAAATAACCTTGGACAAGCTTAGAGATTACTTCCACAACAACGACTTCTCTACCCTACCCGTAAAAGATCCGTCCCAATATAACGAGAAGCAGCTTAAGCTTTATAACAGAGTGCTAAAGATCGTTAATGCGGAGTGGAAATCGATATCGAAATCGCTTGGTCTAACGCACCCTCAGGACTGCTACTCAAAGGACTACCCTCCCGAACTTATCAGAGATCGGGTTCAAAGAATAATAGCTGATAATGTCGTCAAGCTATGCGGCAATAAGCGAACATTCTGGAATATGCTTTGGCATTTTATCGTTCCGATGTTCCAAAAAGGAGAAAATGGTGACGCGGCACTTCACAATACCACGAACGCACTTATGCAGACACTGGACATTGAGGGCTTGTCGAAAACCGCGAAAGAGTTTTCATGCGACGAGGATTTTAACCCGAATAAAGTCATAAATTATCCTCGTATGGATCACATCAAAAAATGGAAACACACTCGCGCGAAAATGAAGGTCGAATCGTTGGACGAGATATCGGAGCGCTCTCCGAACGGCGAACCGCCGCAGATTCCCGACAAAACAAATGTCGAAAACGCGGCGGACATACATATCCATATCGAAAATTTGATCAACAGCGCCACCGAACAGGAACGGAAGATCATCGGCTTGCTGTCCGAGGGGTATACCCAAACCCAGATTGCTAAGCAGCTTGGCATTTCCCAAAGCACAGTCTCACGCAAGGTCAAAAAATTCCAAATCTTCTTATCAGCCGGCATATGATTTCGCGCCGGCTGATTTTATTTCTTACAGCCTATCGCTCAGGAGAAAATACGCCAAATGTATGATCTTTACGCCGTTGACATTACCGCCCGCAAGCCCGTCGAGAGTCACCACATACTTGGGGTAGTGATCTTTTATATCCAAAAGATTTCCTATCTCACGATCCGAATCCTCGGGGAGATTGCGGCACACTCGAACATACACCAGCTTATCGCGCTACACAGCCACGAAGTCAATTCGATTTGCATGCCACCTATTGACTGACCGTATCTGCTTTTACACAAATAATATGGCGTGCCCGAATATTTGCCCCTATCAAAAAACATATTGTGGACATACTTTCATGAGTGTTTATGATATTTAGGCAGTACCGCACAAAAACCGAACAGCCTTTATTCGTCAAATATAGAGAGCTGCTCACCCGCAGCAGAAATCAAGGAGTCAATATTATTCACATCTCCGTCCCAATTTTCGTCAATGGGAACGGCACCAAGCTTTATAAGTTCAATATTACCTTGATACTGCTTGCGGTTACGGCATAAAATCGGGCAGTATTCCTTTTTCAACGCTTCGTTAGCTCCGTTCCATGTGCCGCCCTTATTGTAATCGGACTTTACAACGACAGTTGCTTCGGACTGCGCATAAATGTATTTATTCCGTTGCATTGCCATTCCCGCGTTAAAGCCCGCGTCGGGTTTTGCTATAGACATAAGAAGTAATTTTTTGTCCTGTATTGCAGAAATTACATCTTTCTTTTTTATCTTGCGTACAAAGGAATCCGAGATATACTCTATACAAAAGCTTCCATTTGAAAGCGACGCTGCGGAGGCTATACAATCAACACCTTTTGCACCTCCGGAAACGACCCCAAAGCCGCGTTTATTTATCTTTTCGACAGTTTTTTCCGTAAAACCAGTATCCTCATCACCGACAGTTCTTGAGCCAACAAATCCTACGGTCCTTCTATTTAGCAGCGTGAGTTCTCCCACAAAATAGAACAGCGGAGGACACCCTCCCTTAAGTTTTGTTTTCAGAACTTTTGGATAGCTCTTATCGGCACGGGTTATAATTTTTATTCCCATTGAGGACAGCTTTTCCAACTCAAAGCTAAGGCTGCCCGCACGGTCGAGCAGCTTTTTTATTCGTTCGGTTTCGTTTATTCCGTATCCAAAATAATGTTTCATATCGTCATCTGAAAAATTAGGGATATCCTTGGGCTGAAGCTTCTGCGCTATCATTGTATCAGCCAGCTTTGTCCACTCCGACGGCTCTAAAGGACGACAGTTGTCTGCACAGAGATGACTGCACAATACCACGATCATAGAAGCATTATCATTCATTTTATCAGCCCTCCTTTTTTGATGTTGCTGCGAGAGCATAAGGATAAACGTGCTCCGCGCCCGCTTTTGTCAGAATATCTCCGCAGACGGTGAAAGTCCACTTTGAGTCCACCATATCGTCCACAATAAGTATATTCTTCGGAGAAACCGCTCCCTCAACAACAGCAAAGGATTTCTGTGCATTTTCACATTGAAAGCTGCTGTTCTCCATATCCTTCTGCTGTTTTGCGGCGGTCTTTTTTAGCAGGGTCAGACATGGCAAACCCAATCTTTCCGCTAATCTCTCCGCGAAATTCTGAACAATGCCGCTTCTTAGTGACGGAACACAAGTAAGCGCAGTTATTCCGTGATCCTCAATAAACGGAGCAAGCAACTGCGCGCTTTTTTCAACGAGCCTGTCGCAGAAACCGTTTACCTCATATTTCCCCTTTTTTACAAGCTCGCCATAGACGGGGTGACCGTAGCGTGAAAGGCAAATCCCCATTTCGTTCGGATTTGCGATCCTAACCTTTTTGGGGGTCAAAGAGGTTGCCGCCCACTGCAAACGCGGTTCTATCTCATAATATTGCTTTTCCAGATAATTCGCCGCCGTTTCCATTGCAGCATCCGATACCGCAGCCGAGAACTCCTCATATCCAAGGCAATTGGCACAAAGACCGCAATTTTCCTGTGTTTTATCATCAAGAGCGTTGACTACAAAACGATTATAACATTGATCGGTATTCATAAAATCGATCATCTGAGCATACTCAGCCTCACGCTGCTTTGTTATTTCGGCATAATGCTCCCCATTATAGCGAAAGGCTGTTGCCGACGGATAATATCTACTCTTATCCTTGTAGATAAATTCCTCGTTTACAAGGAATTTCAGAGCGTTTTCGATCCTCACCTTTGAGATATTCAATTTACCAATTATTTTATAAAGTCCTGCATCGCTGTTGTTCTTTATGCAGTTGTATACAGATTCGGCTTCCCATTCGGACGGAAAAGCAGTCTTGCGGAAATACTCGAGAATGTCTTCGTCCTCTTTGCCGTTCATAAGAAAAGTGTACGCACGGTCAATATTTCTTCCCGCTCTGCCTATCTGCTGATAATACGCAATGATGCCGGGCGGCGTCTGAAAATGTATTACAAAAGAGATATCGCCCTTGTCATACCCCATTCCGAGCTTTACCGTAGCAACGATTACCTTTATATCGTTGTTCATAAAAAGGCGTTCCGTTTCCTCGGCATCTTCTCTGCCGCTGTAATATGCCCTTGCTGAGATGCTGTTGGCAGTGAGAAATTGAGCAATTTCATCGCAATCATCACGGGTAAGGCAGTAGATTATCCCGGAACCTTCCAGCTTTGGAACGTTTTCGTGTATCCACGCATATCGCTCTGTTTTGTTGGCAAGCTTAAGTACCTGTATCGAAAGATTGTTTCTCATCAACGGTCCTCGGGAAACATAAACATCTCCGCCCAGCTGCTCTTCAAGATCGGCAATAACACGGTCATTTGCGGTTGCAGTGGTTGCAAGGAGCGGAACGCTGCTCGGCATCTTACTGATCAGCTTTTTTATGCGGCAGTAATCCAAACGAAAATCGTGTCCCCAATCGGAAATGCAATGTGCTTCGTCAACAACAAAAAGACCGATTTTTATTTGTGGGAGAGCCGCCTGAACAAGTTCCGAGAATAAAGTTTCGGGGGTGGTGAAAACTATGTCCATTTCACCGTTCTTCATTTTTTCAATTAAACTAACCTTCTCTTCGTTTGTCTTAATACTGTTAAGAAAATCACATTTCAGTCCCGCCTTTTCGGCTGCGGCTATCTGATTGCTCATAAGCGCAAGGAGCGGGCTGATTATCAGCGTAACGCCATTTCCCTCGTCACGGAGTAGCTTAGTACAGACAAAGTATACCATACTCTTACCCCACCCTGTCCGCTGAACGACCAACGTGCGCTTGTTAGTAAGCGTTGCTTCTATTGCCTCAAACTGTCCAGGACGAAAATCTTTTCCCTCGCCTATAAAATCGTGAAGCGCATTTTCCGCTTTTGCCTTGATGTCAACCATCCCATTTCTCCTTTATCCCTAATAATGGCATTTTATCGTACGATTTGCTATGTCTTCATAATTTCGTATACCAACAATATTAGAAGGGCAGAGCAAGATGCACTCTGCCCTTCCGTTAAAAAATCTACGCTATTTTGTGGAATGCTTTTCCGTATATCATCATATCAAGATCATCATCGGACATGCTTCCATAAGAACGCTTGTAGTGTTTGGGAATTCGCTCATGATACTTAGTTAACAGAGTTGGATCATCAACAGTATTATTCACGATAAACTGATATTCCCAATCATCAGACTGCCTTGGTATATTACTCCAAATATCTTCCTTAGACCAGCCCTCATATCCATTTTCGCGAATTCTGTCAATAATTACCGTATAGAGATATTGATGAACGGAAAAAAGATAATTTTTTCGTACAGTCCACTTAGGTACGAGAAGAAGTTCCTTGCCACGATATGTGTAGCACGGTCTGGTGACCTGTTCCCATCTATTGATGTTCAAATCCCAAGTCCAGAAAGCACTTTGGGTGTCGGGAACAGCACCCCATCTTGTTAGTTCCTGGATAGTAAATTCATTCAGTTGAAGATGGAGTATGTTGGTGATAAGATCAGACATATTATCTTCACCGAACTTCTGCACAAACACCTTGAGATCTGATGCCTTATTAATGGTGGGTATCTTTCGTATAAGTTCAGAAAGACCTTTCAAGCTTGAAAAAAGTCCATCGGGAGATTTTCCTTTTCCGTTGTACCCATTTCCGTAACCAAGTTTTGTCGCATTTTGTTCCCTTGCATGCATCAGCAAAGCACGTCTTTCTGGTGTTTTGTCTCTAAAAGCTGTAAAGAGACAGTTCATATATGACTGCAGAACTGCATTTGCACCTTTGCTCCAAGGATCAACGGAACTTTCAATAAGCAATGGATCGATGAAAAGTTTGGTATCGTCAGACAAATCAACATCAACGAAATTAAAGTTTTCATGACCTTTACAGCCAAAGTTAAAATAATCGCTAATTGTAAGCATATTATTTCGCCTCCTAAAAAATAATTATTATGGTTTTTAATGTATTTAATCACAAATTAGGCGAAAAGCTTATGTTTTTTCCTTTCCGACACAAATTTCCTATTGCACATTTCAAAAAAGTGTGATATAATAGTTATTGTAGGGATAACCATTTCACAAAAATGTGCTTTTGTTGTCTCATAAGCACCGAGTTGCCGCTCGGTGTTTTTCTTTTGTCCAATCTGTGTTATTTTATCTATGTACGAAATTCTTCAAAGAATAGACCTGGATTGCAACCAAGTGCACCTTCAAGAAGTTTTTTAGAGATATCAAGTTTGGCTTTTGACAGCTTGAGTTCACTTACACAAGTAAGACTACTCTTGCCGAACTCATCTTTTGATGCTACCCAAACTTGATCTCGCCTAACATTCTTATCTACCAGCAACGGCTGATGTGAAGTACAAATTAGTTGAGCATGGTTTGGATTGGAACGATCGTCAAGAAAAAGAGAAATAAGCTCTCTAACCAACGATAGATGGAGTCCGTTCTCAATCTCATCTAAAAAAAGAACACCGCCGTTTTCCAGAACACCATAAAGCTGTGGTAATGTAGAAAACAGTTTCGACGTTCCAAGCGATTCTTCCATAAAAAAATCAATAGGAATGCTTGCAGTTTCTACGCCATTATCAAAAACAGCATGTTCGCTTGTCACCTCAAGCGTGGTTTTAGTGGAAATAATTTCCTTATTCTCAAAATCATCTGAACCAATTTTTTGACGTCCTGTTTCTTCTTGCTTTAAGTTTACCTTTAATTTCCTGATTGTAGGATCAGCCTTCTTTAACGCAAGAACATATTTTTTTAAACGTTCTTCTGAAAAAGATGTCGAAACATCTCGCGAGTATGGTACTGGATTCGTCATATTTAATACATCTATGCTACTAATAGCTGTCACCAATTTTCTCGCAAGTCCATTATTCAACATAGCAAGCATAGGCAAACACAAAGCCTCATTCTTAACTACTTTACTGTCAAAATCTCTGAAATCCGACTTTAACTCAATAGATTTGTAAGATGCTGAGGTTCGTCGAAGCAGAGTTTCCGTTCTACGGTATTTTTTAGTGAGCAATTCAAATATCACTTCTTTATCAAGAATGTCAAATTCATAGTGATAAATAACTTCATTAATCACCAATTCAACACCAAGTTTTATAGGCTTTTTCTCATATGACGTATCATATGCAAAATGTGGGATTGGAGAATCGATTCCTTTAAACTGAGGCATAGACAGCATCTGTGCATCATTAACCAAAAGTATTGGTGACAATGCTAATAGCCGCTGAATTTCCTTTAGGGTTCTACAAAAAAAAGACTTGCCAGACCCATTTGCACCGTAGATATATGATACCTTATTATAATAAATATCGCCATGCTTAAAAGTATTCTCAGCAAACTCCTTTTTTGTAATATCCGCAGCAGTTGTAAAATCAAAACGTTCAGCAAAAGGGGCGTAATTTTCTGCAAACAACGATTTCAAGGAACAATTAAGCATAGTAAATCACCTCTTTCATAAATTATTATAGCACATTAAAACGATTTTGTCAATAGTTATTTGCCTTTTTCAGAGAAAAATATATGAATTTCCGGTTTAACAAGACTTTCAAACATTTACGCTTGCATTTGTACAATAACGCAAAGATCTATAGCATTTTGAGGAATCACAGAACATTAAACGAGAAATATTCTGTTCCTTACAGCCCGTCGCTCAGAAGTAAGTCCGACAAATGTACGATCTTAACGCCGTTGATATTGCCGCCCGCAAGTTCGTCGAGCGTCACCACATACTTGGGGTAGTGATCTTTTATATCCAAAAGATTTCCTATCTCACGATCTGAGTCCTCGGGAAGATTGCGGCACACCTGAACATACACACGCTCATCGCGCTGTACGGCCACAAAATCGATCTCCCATGTGTTGAGCTTTCCGATATACACCTCATATCCCCGCCTAAGCAGCTCAAAATAAACTATATTCTCAAGCATTGAAGCAATTGACCTCGGGTTAAATCCCATTATACAATATTTCAGCGACGCATCCGCAAGATAGAATTTTTCCTGTGTTTTCAAAACGGACTTTCCTTGCAGATCGTAACGTTGACAGCGGTAGATCACAAACGCCTTTTCCAGCCATTCAAGATATTTGTAGACTGTCTCAACTGAAAGAGAGCGTCCCTCTCCTTTCAAAAACTTCACGATAGCGTTTGCGGAAAACGACTTTCCGACATTCTCAACAATATATTTTACCACACGATTGAACAGATCAATATTTGTTACATTGTGTCGCCTGGAAATATCGTTAGTGATTACGGAGGTGTAAATTCCTTCTACTATCTGATACACGGAACGGTCGTCAAAATTTCCGAGCGCAACGATTGGAAAACCTCCCGTCCGAATATATTCGTTCAGCAGTTCTTTTTCAGACCCGCCGCTTGACTTTTTGAAATCAAGATATTCGGCAAAGGACAGCGTAAACACGGGTATAGAAATATATCTTCCAGTCAAATATGTTGAGATCTCGCTTGACATCAGCTTGGAATTCGATCCCGTAACATAAATATCGGTATTCTCATTTTCAAGCAGACTGTTTACCGCCTTTTCCCAACCGCTGATCTCCTGAACCTCATCAAGCAAAATATAATACCGGTCTTTGTCGGTCATTTTCTCCTTGATGGCATTGTGCATATCTCTGTCGGTCATATTCTCGTCTATATACTCGGAGGTATATCGTTCAAATATTATGTGATCGTCGGGAATGCCGCTGCTTTTCAAATCGTCGCGCAGCATTTCCAAAATCGTTGACTTCCCGCAGCGGCGGACACCCGCCAATATCTTTACCAGCGGAACATCTCTGTACGTTTTCAGCATTTTCATATAATGCGGTCGGATAATCATATCATCACTCCTCATTACATATTATACCCAAAAACTTCCGATATGTCAACGGTTTTTGCTGAATTTCCGTAAAAACTCATTATAATTTTAGATTTTTATATTTTCCGCTTGACATTTTGTATTAAATATGATACAATAATATCAAATCACGATTTACTAAATCTAAATTAGATAATAAGGAGAGCAGTTATGTTTATAGGCAGAGAAAGTGAGCTTAACTTTTTAGAGGACAAATATTCTCAAGCGGGCGGTCAGCTTGTGGTACTGTACGGCAGGCGGCGTGTCGGCAAAACAGAAACGCTGCGACAGTTTTGCAAGGGCAAACCGCACATCTTTTTTTCGTGTCGTGAGTGCGGTGATAAGATGCAGCTTAAAGCGTTTTCCGAGAAAATGCTGAAAGAGAAAATACCGGCTGCCGCATACATCACGGAATTTGCAGATTGGGAAAAGGCATTCCGTTCGGTGGCAGACTTGCCTTACGGAGATCAAAAACGTCTGCTCGTTATCGACGAGTTTCCGTATATGTGCAAGGGCAACGCCGCGATCCCGTCAACGCTGCAAAATCTTTGGGATGAGTTTTTAAAGGACGAGAACGTGATGATAGTTCTTTGCGGCAGCGCGATGAGCTTCATTGAAAAGGACTTGCTTTCCGAGAAAAATCCTCTTTACGGCAGAGCCACGGGAATTTATAAAATGACCGAAATGGGATTTTATGACTCGATAAAGTTCTTCCCGGATTATTCCGACAGAGATAAGGTGCTTGCATACTCCGTGCTCGGCGGCATACCGCATTATTTAAAGCAATTTGACAACAAGCTCTCTCTTGCAGAAAATATCAAAAAAAATATTCTCACAAAGGGCTGTGCATTGTACAGCGAGGTTGAGTTCCTGCTGCGCCAGGAGCTGCGCGAAACTCCGCTTTATAATTCGGTCATTGAGGCGGTGGCTCTTGGAAACACACGGCTGAACGACATAAGTATGAAGTCGCTTATCGAGGATACTTCAAAGACAAGCGTATATCTGAAAAATCTGATCGAGCTTGGTATCGTGCAGCGCGAATTCTCTGTGTCCGAAAGCGTTAAGGAAAAAGCGAACACTAATCGCGGCTTGTACAAGCTGACCGATAACTTTTTCCGTTTCTGGTATGCGTTTGTGTTCATAAATTACTCCGAGCTGGAATCGGGCGATGTGGACGGCGTATACAAGTACTCCGTTGAACCAAGTCTGCACGAATTCGCGGCAGCGGTGTTCGAGGATATTTGCCGCGAGTATGTCCGCAAGCTGCAAAAAGCGGACGCATTGCCGTTCCGATACTCAAAAATCGGTCGCTGGTGGGGTAAGACGACCGTAAGAAACAAGGCTTCCGCCCGGCAAGCCGAATCCGAGATTGATATTTTAGCAACCTCAAAAGACATGAGCCAATATCTGGTCGGCGAGTGTAAGTTCAGAAATCAACCGTTCAGATATTCCGAGTTTCTGGATACCAAGGCAAAGCTGATCTCGCAACAGGAGCGCGCGGAGTTTTATTACTATCTCTTCTCCGAATCGGGATTTGACGAGAAAATTGTCGAGGCGGCAAGCTCAGATAGCAGAATTACTCTCTGTGATTTAGCGGATATTGTTTCGTGCAAAACCTCTATAAAATAAAAGCGAACTTTGTGCAATCCTACAAACTTTAAAAATCCTATTTTCGTGTGCATAAAACCATTTCCTTGTGTCGGTAGGTATATAGAGGGCAATCCCGTCGTTATTCGGCGGGATTTTGTTTTTGGAAAATTTATTTGACAGGAGGACAAGTTATTGAACGAACTAAAAACAGTAAACTGCGAACAGCTGATGACCACACCGCTCAAACCTATTGAATTCTGCGTTGACGGAATGATTTCAACAGGACTGTTCATCTTGGCGGGAGCGCCAAAGGTCGGGAAGTCATGGCTGGCACTCGACATGGCTCTTGGTATTGCGAAAGGAGAAAAAGTGCTTGGGCGGGAAACGAAACAGGGTACGGCACTATACTTGTGTTTGGAGGACAGCTACACTCGAATACAGAACCGCTTGTTTGAGCTGACAAGCGAACCGAGTGATAATCTGCACTTCGCTATTATGGCTGGATCGCTTGGCGGCATTCTGGAAAAACAGATTGAGAACTTCAAGTCACAGCACACAGACCTCAAAATCATTATCATCGATACCTTACAGAAAATCCGTTCGGGAGATGATGCTAGCTATGCAACCGACTACAAGGAACTGTCATTGCTGAAAAATCTCGCGGACAAGCTGCGGATCGCGATTCTGCTGGTTCATCATACCCGTAAGTGCCGCGACAACGATCCGTTCAACATGATATCCGG
>CAJUMS010000056.1:13192-17255 GCA_910587465.1 uncultured Oscillospiraceae bacterium | reverse complement strand
CCTTGATTGCATACATTTGAGAAATTTTGGGCACACGGGGCGATCACATATTCGGGTTTTTCAAAAATTACGGCGCGCCTTTTGGCGACTTCGGCAAATCTTTTCTGAATGCCGTGCGACGTCAGGACACCGTATTTTTGAAATATTTCCTCATCGAATATGCGTTCCTTCAATGCTGACGAGACGACCTCACGAACAACGTTGGCACCCGCGCCTATCTTCCGCGCGAACAGCAGCGCCACCCGATCTGACCATTCACAATAATAACCTTGCCCCCCATAAATCCTTTGAAGCAGCTTAACGATTATTGCAAACCCTTCTAAGCCAAACTCCGCCTCTATGTACTCAAATTTTTCGTCAAGATGGCAATCAAGCTGAACAAATTTTATCGGATCAGCCATTTTCTACCTTTCCAAAGCCTTGCAAACGGCATAGCCACCCCATTCCGAAACAACTATGCAACCCGCTCTACTTTGTTTTAAACCTGTCTTAAACCTGTCTTAAACCGGATATTCCCCGATCGTCGTAAAATTAAAACGGATAATCGTCGTCTACGACAGCTGCCGCGTAGTTGTTCTGCGGCGGCTGGGCTACTCCGTAAGACTGCGGAGCAGCTGACGCTGGAGCATATCCGTCGTCTCTTTTCTCGCCTGTGAAGCTTACGCGCTCCGCGTTGATTTCATACCACGTTGCATTGTTGCCGTTTTTATCGGTATACTGCCGCGTCTGCATTTCTCCTTCGACAAGGATCATTCTGCCCTTTGAGAACCATTTGACCACCATTTCGGCGGTTTTGTTCCAAGCAGCGACGTTAAAGAAATCCGTCTGCTTTTCGCCATCCTGCGTCTTGAAACGCCTGTCGACCGCTATTCTGAACGAGCACACGCTGTGCCCGTTCGGCGTGGTTTTGAGTTCGAGGTCGTTTACGATACGACCCATCATAATTACTTTGTTGTACATTTAACTTATCTCCTCAATAAAAATTTCCGTCTTCCCGCGCTTGTCGCAGGCTGCTTTCAGTTTCAGATCGATAACATTAAAGCTATCGTCCGCGATAATTCCCGCCTGCGTCAAGCCGTCGAGGATAAATTTCCCCGAGTAGTTGTCAGGGTCGCGCCGCCGCTTATCCTTGAAATGGTAAAACAGCGTTACCGTCGCGCGCGGCAGTGGCTCGGGCGGTTTGGGGCGGCAATATGCCGCGACCAAATTCGCCCACTGCTTTTTGATTTCCTGATAACCCCACCGATTATCCCGTCCTATGAATTTGTTGTTGCTGGGAGGAATTTCGGGAATCGTGTAATGATACATCGCCTTTACTCCGCGAACGGGTAATCATCGGGAGCGAGAGGAGGCGGTTCGGGCGGCGGTGTACTCTCCGTGTTTTTGGGAGCGGCGTTGACAACTTCTGCCGTAGCCTCTATCTCTCGCTCGGAAGCGGTATCGGGCAGCGGCGGCGCGGGTTCGCTTTCGGCGGTGAGTGCGTTGCCCATTTCAATGGACATTACGCCGTAATGTGAGAGTAAATTCCTCAAAACCGTCTTGGTTGCCATTTCGTGGAAATTGTCTTTCCATATTTTTGCGCCTTTTTTATATGATTTACTGTAACGGTCGGCGTGCTTCCTAACTTCCTCAGCCGTCCAATAAAACGCCTTTTTAAATCCGTTTATGGTTTCGATATACGCAAAATATCCTATGATTTTATCGGAAATCTTTTCTCCTGAGAGATCAACTTCGCCGGTTAACTTGTCTGTTTTACGAAACTCGCCTTCATACACTGTCCCCGCGTTGATGTGCTTGTACATTCCCGTGCGCATTGCGAGTTGTAAAAAGCCTTTATAGCCTATCTGGAGCTGAGGGTGTACAATCCTGTTTTTGTCCTTATAGGCGATAATATAAGCAAACCCAAGACTTTTTTCTATGGGAAGTTTCAGCGCAACAGCTTTAAGCCCCTCACCCAAAACCTCTTTCTGATCGCATAATTGCAGTAAATCATCATCAATGACAAGATTTGTCATTGATGTTGCGAACGCTCCAGAATTTTCCTTTAACGTGCCTTGCAGCTGGCTTTGTATCGCTTTGTTGGAGAGCAGGTCATTAAGTATCTGCACGGGGGTTTTCTTTTTTGCCTGTTGATTTGCAGTTGCCGCACTCTCCGCTACTACCGCGATTACGCCGCTCGTGTTAGTTGTTGTAGCCATTATGCACCTTTCCTTTCCTTGATCCCGAAAACATTGTAGCTCGATTCGGTTTTTACCTTATCATATACTTCGGGAAATTCTGCCTTGAGTTTCTTGCTGTCCACGCCAGAACGCGGCCGCGAAAGATACGAAATCTCATAATTCACGGTAATTCCGCGCGTGTTGGTTTCGAGCGCGTTTACAAGAGTCTGTTGAAGCCGCTTTTCCTCTGCTTCGATCTCCTTCTTTTGAGATTTGATCTCGGTCAGCTTTGCCGCAATCTCTTCCTGCTCAAATACCGTTATCATATTCTCGACGCGCTCCGTGAAAATCGCGTCAAGTGTTTCTTTGGCGCTATCGCTGCCGTCGGGCTCGGGGCGAACGTCGGGAATTATATAATTATTCCAGAAATCCACTTCCATTTTGAGCAGTGCCACACCCTCATCGGGTTCGTAAGGTATCTCAAACCAATAGAACGCTTTGCCCATTACCAAGACTGCGAGATACATCTTATCAAAGCCCATTACGTTCATATAATGCATGCATTGAACATAATAATAATGCGGTATCTCTCCGTTATCAAAATCCGACTTGTTAAATACGGACGTAGTTTTGCATTCAAGCCCCGCGTTTTCACCTATGACCTCGCGGTCGATATTCGCGGTTATAAAATCATATTCGTCGTGCCGGAATATCGCGTTGCGGCGGCGGACTTTTTTGCCTGTTGCCTCGCAAAAGCGCTCTGCGACATACTCCTCCAGATCGCGCCCCGTACGCATTGCCTCGTTGTCCTCTTTATCGGGGAGCCGCCCCGTTTTATCTGCCCAGAGCGTAATAAGCGAGCTGTACGGATTAAGCCCGCAAACCGTCGCCGCGTCGCTGCCGCCTATACCCGTGCGGCGGTACGCAAGCCATTCCTCACGCGGCATATCTCCAGTTTTAACCAAAATTTTCGACATCCGAGTTAATCCTCCTGTCCATAGGCTTGTGCGAGCAGCATGTCTGCCAGTTCCCACTTACGCCGTTCCTGTTCGTTCCAATACTCGGTTTCGCTGCGTTCTGCGCGAGCTTTAGCGGCGATATCTTCCTCGCTCATGGCGTATTCCCGCTCGAGAAACGCCTCATAGTCCTCCGCTGCAGCCTCCTCGCGGGCTTCTTCGCGGCGGAGCTCTTCGTCTGTGTCTATCTCGTCGACGGTGCCGTCGATATCATCGAAGTGGTATCTTGTCATTGTGTCACGTCCTTTCCGTCCATCTTAGCGCCGCACTTCCAACAATACGGATTTGTGTTCACGTTTGAACCGCCGCCACATTCCGAGCACTCGTAGCACTCGCCGCTTATGAGCCACTCTCCGTACCTTTCGGGGCGAACGTCGGCAGCGGGAATGCCCTCAACCTCTGTAATCGCCTCTGACGCTGCGTCCGTCCAACCGTCAAAATATTCCTCGGGATAACCGTTTACAGCCGATCTTATCGCACTATTCCCGATGTTGTTATTTAAAATCCCGATAACTTTTTCGCGCTCTATGTATTCAGCCATTGTCAATTCCCCTTTCTGCATTTCACCATTGCATATCCTCCAAAGTAATTTGTCTGGGATCGTCGCCGACCCACCAGCGCATAACTTCCTCGCCCGTTTCCCAGCTCGTGTCCCGCTGAAGATAAAGCCGTTTGTGTTTCTCAATCATACGGTCAAAGGCTTTGACGTAATTCGCGCGGTATATGGGATATTTCGTGAAATCGGCTTTCATACCTTTACCACCTTGCATAGGGCAGCCTATACAGCCGATACGCCTTTCACCGCATTGATACAATGGGTTAGCGCTACAACCGTAATGGTGAAGGAATTCCCAAACATCATTATCAGTCCAATCAATGATAGGATTT
>CAJUMS010000056.1:0-13092 GCA_910587465.1 uncultured Oscillospiraceae bacterium | reverse complement strand
TGATAGGATTTTCCGCCTCGACCGCATCTGGAGCTACTTGCTTATTGCCGCCGAAGCTGACGAGCGCCCGGCACTCCTCGTTGGAGCAAAGGAAAAACGTAACGTTTCCCGTACCGCGGAATGCGGACACGGACGCGCCGCAGAACGGGCACGGCTTGAGTTTAATCTCGTCCATCGTCGTATACCTCGCTTTCCTCGTCCTCAAATTCCAAGTTACGCCCGACGTACATTCCCGCTACCATAAGCAACAGTCCGCCGACGCCCTTTCCCAGTGAGATCCATAATTCCTTGATCCCGTATGTAATATGCTGATCGTTCAGATAATCCATATGACCTATTGCGCCAAAGAGTACCAGAAGACCGAGCCAGAACAGAATGTTCGTTATGATAAGCCGCCGCTTGGTTTCCTTTTCATTCATGGCTTGTCCTCCTCATAATAGGGTTTAAGCATTTTGATGATTTTTCCGCCGAATGCGTTCTCTGTCAATTTGATGAATTCCTCAACCGTCATTACGGCTTCAAGATCAACGTTGTGTTCTTTTGCAAACTGTGTTCTCCCCATTTCGCATGAACCCGTTAGTTTGTTGTGCCATTCGTAAAATGTCTTATTGGAGTAGGCGATCTTGGGCATGAACTCTTCGCAAAATGCTTTGATACGCTCCTCAACAGGCATATCCGCGAAAAGCTTGTCGTTAAGCGCTGCCACAGCCTTGCGAAGTGTTGCGCCATGTGCAAAAACATTACTGCGTTTGACTACATAACATGGCGTGAGCGTCAAATCATCGTTTACGATCGCGCCTTTGGCACAATCTTTATAAACGCGATATATAATGGTTGCGACACCATCTATATCATAGACCTTATTCGAATTTATAATGGTACCGACCAAGCCGTAGCTGGAGCTGGAGCTGGAGCCGGAGCCGGAGCCGGAGCCGGAGCCGGAGCCGGAGCCGGAGCCGGAGCCGAAGCCGGAGCCGGAGCCGAAGCCGGAGCCGGAGCTGGAGCCGGAGCCGGAGCAAACCCCAATAAACTTTTGTATCATCTCTTCCATACTTTCACACCCTCAATAACATTGCGAGCTTTATCTGTTGCAGGAATAAGCTCAATAACGTCAAAAAGTCCCAATGTCTCAACAGGCATAGTAAATTTGCAATTGTTTGCGGCTGTCGTCCCGTCAACCGCGATCTGCGAGATCGAAGCCGCGCCGTCCCAATACCAAAGGCGGCGAACGTCTTTCAGAATAACTGCCTGTCCCTCGTGCTCCGCGACTGTGCCCGCAAATACTCCCGCACGGTCAGATCTTACCACACAATACTTTCCTAAAAAACTGAATTCCATAATTTCCTCACTTTCTTGCTTTCGCATAATAAAAAATTCACTTGTAATGCCGATCGTCGTTATGGGGTATCCCCATTGACTTCAATAAATTCACAGCCCTTCAGCATATAGAATGTATCGGGCTTGATGATTTCCCCGTCCACTTTATGAGTTTTGAAATTCATAAGGCGATATCTGTTCTCATCGTCATTCCATTCCCATTCTGCTAACGCTATGTAACAGCCCAAAGTGCCTTTTGCTTTGCCATCAATGCCTGTTGCAATGGCAAAACTCTCTTTCCCGGATACGGTCGCAACAGAGCGGTCGCCCGTGTTCGTCGCAACAGAGCGGTCGCCCGTGTTCGTCGCAGCAGAGCGATAGCCCGTGTTCGTCGCAGCAGAGCGGTAGCCCGTGTTCGTCGCAGCACCTTCCGATTTAACATTTGCTAAGGTAAAACTAACGAAAGCGTTTATAAGCCCCGAAATTCCGAGCTTAGCGCCGATTTTGAGCTTCTTTGTACAGAACTTCTTTTCGCCGTCGGTTTTCGCCTCGTCCAGTGCTTCAACCTCACAAAATTCGTTAAGTTCCGCGGTATCCTCGTTGACAAAGCCGTAATGCTCAAGAACATCAAACGGATTTTTACAAAAATGCATGCCGCTGTGACATATTTCCGCGTTTTCCTCCTCAAAAACGGTGTTCTCGGCGTACTGCTTGCCTCTGCATATCAGCCCTTTGGAAAAGCCTTTATAGCCTTTCATTGTTATCACTCTCCTTTCAATTCCTGCGCGTGGTCTGACATCAGCCACGCCAACGACACTTGAAACGCCGCAGCCGCCATAATAAGTTCTTCAAACCGCCATGTTTTGGGGTGGTTTTTGCGATCGGTATATGTTCTGGGATTCATTCCGATACGCTCAGCGATTTGCCTGTCAGAATGACAGTTTTTAAGCTCCCCCGCAGCCTTAATGTTCCTGCGGACGATATCTGCCGCCATATCCATGGCGGACGGTTTAAGTCTCGGCATTGCCATCACCTCCGTTGATCTCGCTGCAAAGCTGCGCCGCGTACTCGATAAGTTCTCTGCCGTTTGTGTTGTCATACATTGTGCTCCCACCTCTTTACTTTGGATTGTAACCGGATATAGTCGGCTATCGCGGCTATAAACTCGGAATTGCTCGGCTTGGGCTTATTAACGCCGATATCAAAAGAGATCGTGTTCAGCAAGATATCCCGAGCGTCTCTGCTCCATGCTATCTCGATTGCACGCCGTATGGCTCTTTCGACCTGCGGCGGTTTGGCTTGGTAATGCTCGGCTACGGTCGGATACAGCAGCTTGGTAATGCTGTTGACCATTTCGACGTTTTTCACCGAGAGCATTATCGCCGTGCGGAGATAGTAAAAGCCCTTGATGTTCGCGGGAACGTTCGCCTTGCGGAGTATGTTGGTGACCTCAACTTCAAGTTCGATGTCGTTCGCGGACTCCATGATGTTGTTGTCTGGCATTTATGTGTTTCCCTCCCGTTTTTCGTTCTGCTCATTGCCAATGATTTTGCATACCTTTTCGTCAGCGTCTAAGCCGTATTGCGATTGGATACATTTTTCAAAACTATAAGTTGAAATTATTCGATCATTAAAGTGCTTTACCAACAAGGAATAAATAATTTTGCAATTTACCCCAAGCTGCTTTGCCGTTTGATTGGCAGCCGTTTCAACGGTTGACTTTAACGGTTCAAGCACATCGCGTTGACGACTGTCAAGACCGCTGTAGAAACCGAACGACTTTAAAGCGACATCGGTCAACACGCTTAAACGGTCTGTTTTGTCCACGATTTGTCTCCTCTCTTTTAAGTCGCCAAATGCTCGGGAATGTCCAGAGCCTTGGCGATGGCGATAGCCACGTTGTCCGTGACCTTTACGCCGCCCATAAATTGCTCAATGGTATTTACGCTATATCCCGTAGCTTTTGCCAGCTCGACATAGCGCCAGCGCCGCCCATTGTCGCGTTTGCGTTCCGACAATGCGGCTACTGTCGCCGCGCGGAACTTTTCATAATCTCTCAAATTATCACTCCTTATTTAATATGGTGATTTGGTAGAAAATCCTTGACTTATTCCCCAAAATGTGGTATCATATAGTTGTCCAGACTGATATGATACCAAATTATGGGAGGAAATCTCGCATAATCGTTAAATTTTACGGTATAATTTCCTTTACATTTACAGTATATCAGAAAATTTGCCGATTGTCAATAAGAAAATCGGAAAATTTTGCGATTTAGATATTTTACTAAATTTGAGGAGATAGTTTTATGTATAATTCACAAACAGTAATTGAAAGAGTTCAATCTGAAATCAAAAAGAAGAACATAACACAAAAAACCGTATTACGCGAATGCGGTTTAGGCGAGGATACTCTTAAAAGAATGACCGATAAAAATGGAATGTCATCATTTAATCTTGCGCGAATTGCCGATTACCTGAACTGCTCGATAGATTACCTTCTTGGGCGCACCGAAAATCCCATTGCTCATAAATCCGCGAACGTCGTATTCGGCGACCTCTCAAACAATAGCGGCATAGTCGGAAGCGTGGGCAGCACAATAAACGGAGCTGTGCCACTCAGCACAAACGCTGCGGCAATGCTTGAGATCTTCAATTCGCTTGATACGTTAAGCCAAGCGGAGTTGCTGGTTCATGCAAACAAGCTGAAAAAAGGAGAATAAAAATGAGCACAACAATTCCAACCAATTCTGAACAAAACTTTGAGGAACTTGTGAATAATGTTCATACGGCTCGAAATCAAATAGATAGGCATTTTGCTTATATGGCATTGCAAGAGTATTTTTACGAAAAGCGCAGTGAAAATGTTGAAAATTTACAAGCGTGTATAGAGTGGTGCTTGAAAGATATTTCGGAATTGGATAAGTTAGATTTGGACTATCGTCAGCAGTTACAAGATGAAAAAAAGCGCTCTATCGCTATACTTGGAAAAAAAGGCTTTAACAAATGGCATAATGCAGAACGATATGACCGTGCTAAGTTTGATTGTCAAATTCCCGCTTTTAAGAAATTGGCAATTATTTACGAACAAGCAAAAGATTACGATAACGCCATTTCAATTGTTAAACAGGCAGAGGATTATTATAAAAACCACAACAACAAATGGCTTCCCGAAGTGCAAAAGCGGTTAGCACGTCTGCATCAGAAAGCTGGTGTCGCAAAATGAAATATAATCTTGATTGTATACGCGGCGTTCTTTTAATGCTTGAAACTTGTTTAATCAAGCAAAAGTGTTATGCTTGCTTGATGAACTGCAAAAGTAGGAGATTTTAGCGATGAATATGTTTAGTAAATTGTCGCTGTTAGGTCTATTATTCAGCATATACATTGAGGAACGCAAACGCACACAAACAGCAACCGGCAGCGCCTGGGGCTTGCCGGTTTTGATAATAGCGCTTGTTGCGCTTGCTGTTGGTGTAATCGGATTGGTTATTGCTCTGAAAGCTTTACGCGAGGCAAAAAGCGCAAATAAAAACAAAGATCTGTCGGGGTTCGCGGCAACATTTGAAACGCTTGAACCAGCCGACAAAGAAAAGGTTATCAAATATATTGAGGAAATAATATCGGAGGAACGGAAAAATGACAAATAAAGCAAAAACAATACTCGGAATTGTGGGCGGTGTAGTCGTTCTGGGCTCTGTCGGCGCGGCTATGGGCGGCAGCGACGACAAGGGAACATCTTCTTCAAGCTCGAGCTCGTCAATCGTTTCGACCGTATCGGGAACGCCCAGCTCTACGGTCTCCGAGGTTTTGACGAGCAGCTCGGAAATAAGCGAAGACGAGAGCGGAACCAGTACTTTAGAGCAGTCCGATGAGCAGACATATAAATTAAACACAGGAGAAATTCTTGATGTTAACGAAAACGATGATGCGCTTATTATAAAAGCGAAAATCAATTCACAAGCCACAAATAAACTTACGATAAATCAAAACTATCACAATGCAGTATCTATCATAAAATCTGGCGGCGACAAATTCAAAGAAATTCAGTATTGGGCGGTTGCCGATATGCGAGACGGCAGCGAGGGAAAAGTTATAAGTTTCACTGTTCCAGAAGATGTAATACAAGGCATTGCAAACGGTAATATAGTCGCAACACAACTTCCAGATCTGGTTACCGATTTGTGGATTTTGCCCAGCTTGCTTTAGAGGTGATCTAATGGCAACCGCAAAAAAACTCCCCTCTGGGAGCTATCGTGTAAATTTGTACATAGGAATGGACGAGAACGGCAGGCGGCAGTACAAATCATTCACTGCCGATACCAAGAAAGCGGCGGAGTATCTTGCTGCACAGTTCAACATAAACCGCAAGGAACGCCAAAAATGTGAACTAACGTTCGACAATGCTGCCGAGCGTTACATCGAGAGTAAACGGAACGTGCTCTCTCCGTCGACTGTTCGGGGCTATTATGCTATACTTCGCAACTATTGCGGCAAACTCAAAGGGATTAAAATCTGCAATATAACACAAGAGTTTATACAGTCGGTAATAAACGGGATTGCCGCCAATCACAGCCCCAAAACGTGCAGAAACGTTCACGGATTTATTTCTGCGGTTCTGTCAATGTTCGCCCCCGATATGTTGATAAACACAACGCTCCCCCAAAAACAAAAGCGCGAGATATACGTTCCGGACGAGCGCGAGATCGCCGAGATATACCAAAAGGCAAAGGGCACGGTCAACGAGATACCTATATTCTTGGCTGCCGAGTGCGGGCTTCGAGCGTCGGAGATCAGTGCATTGCAAGCATTAAACGTCGTAAAAAGTTATATTATCGTTGAGGAAGCGCGGGTTCTGGGCGACGACGGCGAGGAGCATATAAAATCCCCGAAATCACAAAGTGGCTACCGAAAAGTTCCGATTACGTTTGAGATTTGCGATTATCTTAGAGCCAATGCGGTCGACGGACGCGTTTGCCCACGAAAAGCCGTGAATATTTGTAATAACTGGGATAAATTTCGGAAAAAGCACGGTATAAATGAAAATCTGAATTTTCATGCGCTCCGTCATCATTTCGCGAGTAAGTGCATTTTACTCGGAATTCCTCAAAAGTACATTGCCGAGCTTATGGGGCACAGTTCAACCGATATGATCGAAAAGGTTTATCAGCATATTTTCCCGTCGGCAATGGAGGGATATGCAAGACTACTGAGAGATCAAATGTTGGAATTATACAACACGAAATGCAACACATAATTTTATATTTACTTTTGTTATGCGGATTTATTTTAATTTATAAGTGGTTCGACTCCCATTATCCGCTCCAGTTTAACAAAAAAGTCTCGGCTTTGCCGAGACTTTTTTGTTAAAGGCAATGGCGCTTGCCTGTGCATTTTTTTCGTTTCGCATAACGGAGCGCTTAACCGCACTTGTCATACCGCTCATCCCAGCTTTATCTTGATGTAGTTGACGATAATATCCACGCACTTGTCAAAGCCGAGATCGCCGCTGTTAAGGCACAGATCGTAATTCCGCGCGTCGATCCACTCTCTGCCCGTATGCGCCTTGTAGTAAGCCGCGCGCTCCTTGTCGATAACGGCGATCTTTTTCAGCGCCTCCTTGCGGTCGGTGATACCCTTGACCTCGGCGACGTTCTTTATACAGTTCTCCTCGTCCGCGTAGACGAACACGCGGATAACGTCGGCGCGTCCGCTAAGCACGAAATCCGCGCACCGTCCCACGATAATGCAGGACTTCTCGTCCGCGAGCTTCTTCATCACCATAGCCTGATAATTAAACAAATTCTCCTCTGACGTGAACGACTTCTTGTCGGGCGATATCACGCCGCCCTTGTACACGCCCGTTTTCCCGAAAACGCCCGCCTTTGTCTTTTCGTCCGTCTGCCCGAAAAGAGCCTCGTTGATACCGCTCTCCTCGGAGGCAAGCTTTATCAGGTCCTTATCGTAAAACTCGATACCCAGCTTTTCGGACAGCATTTGTCCTATCGTTCTTCCGCCGCTGCCGTAGCCGCGCGCAATTGTAATAATAACCTTATTGTCCATAATTACCCCTTATTCAAAAGGCAACAGCCCGCACCACTCACTTCGTTCGCTCCGTCGTCATCGGCGCTTGCGCCTTTTATCCATGCAACTCTATAACGCTGACAAAAATTACTCGCCCAGATAAGCCTTCTTGACCTGCTCATTATCCATAAGCTCGTGCGCATCACCCGACAGCGCGATATTGCCCGTTTCGAGTACATACGCCCTGTTCGCAATTGACAGCGCTTTTTTCGCGTTCTGTTCGACCAGCAGCACCGTAGTTCCCGACTTGTTGATTTCCTGAATAATATCAAAGATCTCGCTTACATACAGCGGGGAAAGTCCCATCGACGGTTCGTCCATAAGGATTATCGACGGTTTGGACATAAGCGCTCTGCCCATTGCGAGCATCTGCTGCTCGCCGCCCGAAAGCGTTCCCGCCAACTGATTTTGCCGCTCCTTTAACCTCGGGAAACGCTCATAAACGTGCTCTATGCTCTCGTTTATCTCCGCCTTATCCTTGCGGGTATACGCGCCTAGCATGAGGTTCTCGTACACTGAAAGCTGCGCGAACACGCGGCGCCCCTCGGGAACATGAGCCATTCCCATTGATACTATCTTATGCGCGGGAGTTTTGGTTAACTCCTTGCCGTTGAACCTGATAGACCCGTGCTTTGCGGCAACAAGACCCGTCATCGTGTGCAGAATAGTGGTTTTGCCCGCGCCGTTCGCACCGATAAGCGCAATTACCTCGCCCTGCTCGACGTTAAAGGAAATACCCTTGATAGCGTTGATAGCGCCGTAGTATACCTCCAGCTCTTCAATTTCCAACATTGACATATACAGCGCCCCCTTAATCGCCCAGATAGGCGGTGATGACCTTCGGGTCGTTGAGCACCGCCGAAGTCTTGCCCTGAGCAAGCTCCTGACCGAAGTTCAGCACGGTGAGCTCCTCGCAGATACCTGCGACAAGTTTCATATCGTGCTCTATTAGTAAGATAGTCATATCAAATTTTTCCCGTACAAAGCGGATAGTATCCATAAGCTCCGCGGTCTCGTTCGGGTTCATGCCCGCCGCGGGTTCGTCGAGCAGAAGCAGCTTCGGATCGGTTGCGAGCGCTCTCGCTATCTCCAGCTTTCTCTGCTTTCCGTAGGGCAGGTTAGCCGAGAACTGATCCTTTTCGCCGTCCAGATCGAACACCTTGAGCAGCTCCACCGCCTTTTCGTTCATTTGCTTTTCTTCCTTAAAATAACGCGGCAGACGGAGGATACCCTCGATAGTTGTGTACTTGGTCTGATTCTGCATTCCCACCTTAACGTTATCGAGAACGCTCATAGCCTTGAACAGGCGGATATTCTGGAACGTTCGCGCAATGCCGCTCTTGTTTATCTCTACGGGTGGCTTTCCCGTGATGTTCGCGCCGTTGAGGAATATACCGCCCGAAGTGGGTTTATACACACCCGTCAGCATATTGAACACGGTAGTCTTGCCTGCGCCGTTCGGTCCGATAAGTCCGTAAAGCTGTCCCTTATTGACACGCATATTCAGACCGTCGACCGCGCGAAGTCCGCCGAATTGAATGGAAAGCTCTTTAACTTCCAACATAGGAGTATTTTTCTCGCTCATTTATTCGGCACCTCCCGCTTTCTTTTTCTTGAATATCGCTTTGAACTTCCGAACGGGAGCGGACGCGCCGATACGCTCTCTGAGCTGAATGAAGAACGGCGCGTTGTTAAAGATCATCATACCGATAAGCACGATAGCGTAGATCAGCATACGATAATTTCCGACCTCGCGGAATAGCTCGGGCAGCGCATAGAGTATTATCGTCGCGATTATCGAACCGCGCAGACTGCCAAGTCCGCCGAGCACCACGAAAACGAGTATCAGTATCGAAAGGTTATAATCAAATTTCTTAGCCGCCAACAGAGAAATGGAGTGCGAATAAAGCGCTCCCGCAACGCCCGCGATAGCCGCCGAGATAGTAAACGCCAAAAGTCTGAATTTCGTGACGTTAATACCCACCGACTGTGCAGCAATGTAGTTGTCGCGGACTGCCATACAAGCACGTCCAGACTTGCTGTCGATAAACATCATCAGCGCCGCTAAACAGATCAGCAGCACGATCGTAACTATCCATATATTGGTATCCTGCGGCGCGGACATTCCGATAGGACCGCGCAGCAATTCCTTCGCACCCTCGGAGTTTTCACCAAGCTCGGGAGCCTGTGTAAAGCCGAAATGCAGACCGTTGTTATCCATTACAAGGTAAATATTATTCGCAAGCGACTTCATAATTTCACCGAAACCGAGCGTGACGATAGCCAGATAATCTCCGCGAAGTCTGAGAACGGGGATTCCGATAAGTACGCCGAAAACCGCCGCCATAACACCGCCAAGTACAATCGCGAGCGCAAATCTGAGCCAGTCGGGAACTGCGAGGTTAGGCGAATTCTGTATCACCAACGAGACCGCGCCCGAAACATAAGCTCCCACACACATAAATCCCGCGTGACCCAATGACAGCTCGCCGAGTACTCCGACCGTGAGGTTAAGCGATATTGCCAGGATCACATAAATTCCTATCGGCACGAGCAAGCCCGTGATCTTATTGTTCAGCACTCCCGCCTGCGCAAGTATCGCCATTGCGAAAAACAGCACAGCCGCGCCCACAAAGGTTATAAGGTTATTTTTCGTTTGCTTTCTCATCGTAATCACCTTAAACCTTTTCATTTATCTTCTTGCCCATAATTCCCGTAGGACGAACGACAAGAACCACTATCAACACAAGGAATACGATAGCGTCCGAGAGCTGCGAGCTTATGTAAGCCTTGGACAGCTGTTCGATAACGCCCAGCAGCACGCCGCCTATCATAGCTCCGGGAATGCTGCCGATACCGCCGAATACCGCCGCGACAAACGCCTTGATACCGGGCATTGAACCCGTATACGGAGTTATCTGCGGATAAGTCGAGCACATCAACACCGCCGCTACCGCCGCCAACGCCGAACCGATGGCGAATGTAAGCGTGATAGTACCATTCACGTTGATACCCATAAGCTGTGCCGCGCCCTTGTCCTCGGCGCAAGCGAGCATTGCCTTGCCGGCCTTGGTCTTGTTGATGAACAGCGTGAGCATCACCATGATAACTATTGATACCACGATAGCAAGGAAAGTTTCCATGGAAATGGTGAGCACGGGCTTCAGATCGCCGTACGGACTGTCGGCGGCTGCCGTGAAGAACAGCGGGGCTTTACCCTCAAACACGAGCAGAAACGGAGGAGCGCCCGCCGCGATAGACGTGAATGTTCTGGGGTTCGCCGTCTGTGTAAGCAACGCAATGTTCTGTAAAAGATAGCTCACACCGATAGCCGTGATCAGTACGGCAAGCGGGGGAGCGCCGCGCAGGGGCTTGTACGCCACCTTTTCGATGACGACGCCCAGCACCGTACACACCACGACCGCGATAACTATCGCGAGCCACACGGGGCACCATGTAGTCGCCATAGTGATAAGTGCCGCGTAGCCGCCTACCATTATAATATCGCCGTGCGCGAAATTCAGCATTTTGGCGATACCGTAAACCATGGTATAGCCAAGCGCTATCAGCGCGTAGATCGAGCCCAAGCTCAACCCGTTTACCAGATACGAAACAAAGCTCATCATAGAGCCTTTCTCCTTTCCATAGGGGAATTGATTTTGAGTGCCGCGGGAATTTGTTTTCATAGAAAAATAACGTTCATTCATCACGATTCTATGAAAGCAAATCCCCGAAAACAGGGGATCTGCAATTTGCCCGAAATTATGGCAAAGCCGTACAAGAGCCGAACGCCCTTGTACGGTTTGCGAATTAACTTATAGTAACGCCGCCGTTATCAGCTGAGCACCTCGTACTCGCCCTTGCCGTCCTTAACAACGACCTTAAGAACCTTGGGAGCCTTCTCGGGTTCGCCGGAAGCAGCCCACTTGGTCTTACCGGTAACGCCGTCAAGCTCGATCTGGGTCATAGCGGTCTTGAGCTTGTCGCAAAGCTCGGAAGCCGAAATGGAAGCGTCCTTGACCTCAGCCTTTTCCATAGCAGCCTTTACAGCGTATACGCAGTCGTAAGCGTCAGCCGCGAACTGGTTGAGCGGGTCGTTCGGGAACTTCTCCTGATATGCCTTTGTGAATGCAGCGGACTTCGCCTCGGGAGAAGAAGCCGCATACGGAGACATTACATAAACGCCGTCCGCGATATCTACCTTGTCGCCGAGAACGTCGATAATGCCGTCAAGACCGTCGCCGCCGAATACGGGGATATTAAGCTTACCCTGTGCCTGCTGAAGAACCAGCGCGGCCTCAGTGTAGTAGAAAGGCAGGAACAGCATTTCAGCGCCGCTGTCCGCGATTTTCTGAATCTGAACGGAGAAGTCGGTCTTTGCGTCGGCAGTAAACGCCTGCTTTTCAACAATCTCAAGACCCTTGGTCTTAGCGACCTCCTCAAAACCGGTCACGATACCGGTGGAGTAGGAATCGGAGCTGTCGTAGATGATACCGATCTTCTTAGCGCTCATATTGTCCGCGATATAGTTAGCCGCAATAGAACCCTGCATAGGATCGGTAAAGCACATACGGAAGCAGTTGTCGCCGGCTGTGATGCAATCTACGGAAGAACCGGACGGAGTGAGCAAAAACATATTGTCCTTGGCAGCCTCCTTGGAAACAGCCTCGCAAGGAGCGGAGGTTACCGTACCGATCAGCAGCTTCATGCCCTTGTCCTTAAGGTCATTGTATGCGTTGATGGACTTCTCCGCATCGTGCTCGTCATCGCCGAACTCGAGCTTCAGGGTAATGCCGTTTACGCCGCCCGCAGCGTTGATCTCGTCAACAGCCAACTGTGCGCCGTTCTTTACAGCGACGCCGTACTGAGCCGCTCCACCGGTGATAGGACCGATACCGCCGATAACAAGTGTTCCGCCCGTACCCTCGGACCCGCTGTTGCCTGCGTTACTGGACTCCTCGCCGTTGGTGTTACAGCCCGCAAAGCCGAGCGTCATAGCCGCTGCCAGAGATACGGCAGCAACACGCTTGAACAAATTCTTCATAACAAATTTCCTTTCTTTTCCATACATAATAAATAAAATAATATATCTTCTGGAAAATCACTGCGGCAAAAAAATGACCACAATAATTTTCTTTGCAATTTTACTATACCATTTAATTCATAATCTGTCAAGAACAAAATCGTAGCAATCTTACAAACCAAACAAGATTTTTTTGTGCAATTTACACTAAACCCAGCAAAATCACCATATTCCGATAATAGCCGCGCCACAAAATTACACAAAACAAGTAAAAAAATGCGTCCCGCCAAAAATGCGAAACGCAATTTTCTTTACCTTTAAATCACGTCTTGCAAGAAATTCTCGCAAATTCTGCAAAATCAATTGGTCAGATAAGACTTTACCAATACCTGCAAAAGCTCATCTCTGTCAATGTGTCGGATAAGACCCCGCGCGTTGTTAAACGTGGTGATATATGTAGGATCCTCCGACAGAATATACCCGACGAGCTGATTTATCGGGTTATAGCCCTTCTGCTTAAGCGCGTCATATACGGTGGTGAGTATCTCCTTCATCTCGCTTTCACGATCCTCATGCACCGAAAACGTCATTGTCTTGTCCAGCATATTTCTCAAATCCTCCTACTATAATATATTTATCGGGTAAATCCACGGCAAGCCAGCCATGGTT
>CAJUMS010000055.1 GCA_910587465.1 uncultured Oscillospiraceae bacterium | reverse complement strand
CTCGAACCCCCGACCTGCGCATTACGAATGCGCTGCTCTACCGACTGAGCTACACTAGCATTTTATTTTTTCGGCAGTCTAAGCTGCCATTCCGGAAATGCAAACTAAATGTTCATCATATCCGTGCGATTGGACTGTAAAAACCTCAATACCCGCGACACGTTACCGCGCTGCTTTATCTCTGTCACATGACCTGCACATTAACAAATGTACAACCTTATTCCTCACAATGGTGGCAAAAAATGTAAAATTAGAAGAAAATAGCGGGTAAATTGAAAAAAGGACTTGCAAAATGACCGAAAATGTGTTATACTGTAATATAGATTTTCAGCGACTAATATATTATATAACATTTTTTTCGATTTGTCAAGTACAAAAGGGGTGTTTTTTATAAATTTGGGTAAAAAAATTTTTCGTGTGGTCGGTTACATGGTATGCGGACTTTTGCTGGCGCTTTGTATATTGCTTATTATTGCGACCGCCGTGTTCGGATCAAGGAATACCGTTGACTTCATCGGCTTCAATATTTATATAGTGCAGAGCGACAATATCACGACTGCGCCAAAGGACAGCGCCGTTATCGTGAAAAAGACCTCGGCGTACTATCTCGACGAGGGCAATCTCGTGATGTATCTTGACGGCGATGAGGAGAAAACTCCCGCGCTCGGCTACGTAAAGAATATCCATGTTAATGACGGGTCGTATATCGTGACAGTCACTGCTGACGGGAACGATGTCAGCTTTGCGGATACGGCACTTGTCGGGCGAGCGGACTATTCCAGCGTTATCCTCGGCAGGACGATATTGTTCATAAGAACACCGCTTGGCGTACTGCTTATCGCGGTGCTGCCGTGTATCATGCTGGTCATCTATGACTTCCTGAGAGCGGCAGCGGCTAAGGTACCGCCGCCCGAGGTTGTTCCGCAGATCAAGAATGTCGACGGCGACAGCTTTGAGGACGAAAGCAGACAGATAAGCGCCGCGCGGGCATCGGGCTCGCAGATAGCCGTAAACGACGATGGCAAGGCTACCTATTCGCGAAACCGCAAGGGAAAGCAGACGGAAGAGGCGGGTGGAGTGCTGTTCAGCTATTCGGGAAAGCAGCAGAAAAATCCCGAGAAAAAAACAGACGACCGCCCAATAATACCGCTTACAGATAAGAAAGCCGATATTACCAAGTCAACCGTTAAGCTTCCCGAAAGACCGTCCTCGGGCTATACCTCCATAATCAATATCGGCAGCGGACCGACCGCAGAGCCAAAGCGCTCTCCCGAGACTACCGCCGAGCCGCGCACTCCGAACAATGTCGCAGTGGGAAGATACGCACATAATTCTGAAAATGAGAGCGCAGCACCGCGCAGTAAACCGGGCGGAAAGACCGCCGAGCTGCCCAGTCTGTCGAAAAGAGACGTGGGCGACGCGTTTTTCGCGCAGACCGACACCCCCACGTTCAATGAGGACGCGATCAAAAAGCTCAATCGCGCTCCGCAGCTTGGCAGGGGAGCGGAGAAATCAGGCGTAGTGACGGGACGCACCGCAAGGACAGCCCGTAAGCGCAGCACTCAGATAATCGCATCAAAGGGACTGGACGACCTTTTCTCGGATGATGATGATGTTCGCGGTCCGCGCCGCTCGTCTGGAGACAGCGTCAACGATATCCTGTCGGGAGTAGACCGCAAAAAGTGAAAATAAAAAATATTATAGGCACGGCAGCGTTGATATCAGCGCTGCTTGCCGCGGTTTTGGCGGCATTTCGAGGAGTGCTGCGGTGGGAGCTCGCGACGGTCATTGCGGCGGTGCTCTGCTGTGTGCCGATGTTCCTCGCGTTCGAGAAGCGCGTTCCCTCAGCACGAGAACTCGTCCTGCTCGCGGTGATGACGGCGTTCTCTTCGGCTGGACGCTTTATCTTCTCAGCGGTGCCGTTCTTCAAGCCCGTCACTGCGATAGTGGTGCTTACGGCTATGTACTTCGGCAAACAGGCGGGATTTATGGTCGGTGCGCTCTCGGCGGTTATTTCTAATATCTATTTCGGGCAAGGAGCATGGACTCCGTTTCAGATGTTTAGCTGGGGCTTTATCGGCTGGCTCGCGGGAGCGCTCAACGGGAAAAAGCTGCTGGAAAAGCCGCTTGCGCTGTGTATTTACGGCGTATTCGCGGGGGCGGCGTACTCGGTCATAATGGAGGTATGGACTACCCTGTCCGCCGATGGGGAGTTCTCCGTGACCCGCTGGGGAGCGTCAATGCTCGCCGCAATGCCCGTCACTCTGATCTACTGCGTTTCCAACTCAGTTTTTTTGTTACTGCTCCGCAAACCCGTAGGTAAACGGTTGGAGCGGCTTAAAACGAAATTCGCGGTATTTGAGTACACTAATATTCAAAGCGGACATTAATGTCCGCTTTTGTTATATTTAACAAAAATCGTCTTCATAATTGTGAGATATTCACAAAACAGAATTTTTTTAAAATTTCCCTGACAGATTTGATTTGTTTTCGCGAACATATTTACAGAGGCATAGATACTCACAAATTTAAAACGAAAAGGGGAATTATTATGAAAAAAATCTTAAAATCAACGGCAATAATTTCGGTTCTGGCAATAATACTTGCGGGGTGTAGCGAGCAAGGTAACAGTCGAGTGCTCGACATATACGGCGGTTCGCAAAGCAGCACACAGGACGCTGCCGCTTCGTTCGCTCAAAACCGGGTACAGTCCGAGGTGAACGAAAACGCAAACAATGCAAACAATGCAAACGGCGCTCCGGCTTCCGCACCGTCTATAATCTACACGGACGGCGCGGAGAGTAACGCGCCCAAAGACTTCATTCCGGAAGACGCTTACGACACGTTCAGTGCACTTGCCGAGATAGTCGATAAATCGCAGACGGTGGAGATACTCGAAGAAAAGATCGCCGAATACAACAAAATATACGTCAGCCATGCAATAAGCAAGGTCGAGATAACGGACAACGGCGTACCTGTCACATCGGGCTTGCTGAAGAATGGAATGAGCATCCGTATGATAGATAACGTTGGCGGCATTACCGACTTTGCCGTAATAAGAGCGCCCAAAGACTGCATACCCGACGACGCTCCGCTGCCCTCAAAAAACACGCATAAGGACGAGGACTTCCCCGATATAATACAGCCCAAAATGGAGGAGGGCAGCTTTGAGGACAGCCTGCGGTACATAATGCTGCGAGCGGATACGGTCGAGGAATTGGAGCGCGATATCAACGAGCTGGATACCGAAAACCGTGTTCTTAGCATTCAGGTGACCAAAAAGTCCGAGGGCGGTACGTACACCAAAGGCGGCGTTACCGTAACCGAGGGCGCAATTGAGTACGACATGACCGTATCTGTCACCTACGACAGTGAGACCGTAGGTCTGCAATATTATGTGGGTCATTTTATCGACCGTTATTACGGGCAGATAGTATCCACAGGCGAATTTGAAAGCGGTATCTGGAACGCCATAGATACCGCGGAGACCGTTGAGGAGTTAAAACGTCTTATTGCGGAGTACGACGCTTACGAGCGCGTTGACAGCGTGAACGTCTACGCTGACGGCAGCATGGCCGAGGAGATCACCGAGGGTGTGTTCACAAGCGGAATGAGATACTATATCGAATACGACAACCACCGTTCGAATATGATCGGTCAAAAGGCATAAACGCTTGACAAAATTCCGCCGGCATTTTATAATATAAAGTAAATCGTGCGGCATAACATCGGGAGGTGAAACGCTTGGAGGATAATTTGATAGTACAGCTGTTCCATGAACGAAATGAAACGGCTCTCTCCGAGCTGTCGAGAAAATACGGCAGACATTTCGTCGCTATTGCCGAGAGGATATTATGCAATCACGAGGACGCGAAGGATTGCGTAAACGACGCGTATCTCAAAACGTGGAACTCTATACCGCCTGCGCGTCCTAACGTGCTCAAGGCGTTTGTCGGGAAGATAGTAAAGTGCGTAGCGGTGAGTATGCTGCGCATGAGCACGGCGGGCAAGCGCGGCAGCGGCGAGATAGCGCTTGTGCTTGACGAGCTAGGCGACTGCGTTTCGGACGGCGGCAGCGTCGAGGGCGAGTTCGAGAACAAGCAGATGGTCGCGGAGATAAACAAATTCCTTTGGAAGTGCAGCGAATTCAGCCGCAGGGTCTTTGTGCTCCGCTACTGGCACTGCGAAAGCGTCTCCGAGATTGCCAAGCGCTTCGGCACTACCGAAAACAAAATATCGGTATCGCTGCACAGAACGCGTCAGCGGCTTAAAGAACACCTCGCAAAGGAGGGCTACACATTATGAGAGCGGAAAAATTATTCTTACTTATCAACGAAATAGACGACAGACTTATCATGGAAGCAGAAGGAAACGACGAACAGCCCGTCGAGGTGGTGTTTGAAAAGCGCTTTCCGATAAAGGAGATTTTAGCCCTTGCAGCGTGCGCTGCCGCGCTTGTTATATGCGTTTATGCAATCATTCACGTGCGCGGCGGTATCACTCCCCCGCCCAACAGCAGAAACAACTCAACAGTCAACAGTTCGGTAGTTTCAACCGATGAAAACTCCACGGGGAGCGTAAGCATATCAGACAGCTCCTCCGAAACGTCCGATACCTCGGAAACGTCGGACAGTTCATCCGAAACGTCCGAGACTTCGGAAACGTCGGACGGCTCCGATATCGAGAGCAATATCCCCGCTGTAAGCATCAACAGCGAGGTCTTGTGGGGGATGGGCAAGACCTTTGACGAGGTGACCGAGCGCTACGGAGAGGTCACGTCGGGGAATTTCAACACCTACTTTTTTGAGGGCGGCTACGGACGTTATGTCTGGGATTACGGAGGCGGTATCGACAACTCCTTTGCCGACGTCAATGAAAATATCGAATATATCAAAACGCGCGGCGGAGTTGTAATGATGGACAATATCAAGGCTAACGAGCTTCTTATCGGCGAATTCACAACGCTCGACTACGATCAATTCGCGGATATCTGCGGAATAACCTACACGGATATCGGTGAAGAGTTCTCGGGTATGTACGACGTATGGTCGAGATCCTTTACGCACCCGTTCTATGAAAATATGACCTTATATATGCGTATGGAAGAACCCGGCGTTATCGACGAGACTACGACCTTTATGGTGCGTTCGGACGACTTCTGACACGAAAAGAGGCGAGCATGACGGCTCACCTCTTTTATTTTACATATACAGCTCCCCCGCCGTGTCCTTGTAATACTCCGCCTGCGCCGCCCAGAGCTTACCGTAAACGCCGCTGCGGGCTACAAGCTCGTCGTGCGAGCCGCGCTCGGCTATCGTGCCGTTTTCCATTACCGTTATCTCGTCGCAGAAACGGCAGGAGCTTAATCTGTGCGAAATATAAACGGCGGTCTTTGTACCGACTATGTCGTTGAATTTCGTGTAGATGTCGTGCTCGGATATCGGATCGAGAGATGCGGTCGGCTCGTCGAGGACGATAAACGGCGCTCCCTTGTAGATAGCCCGCGCGAGACAGAGCTTTTGCGCCTCGCCGCCCGAGATCTCCACGCCGTGCTCGTCAAAGTCCTTGTACAGGCAAGTTTCAATGCCGTTCTCCATTCGGGAAAGGCGTTCGCCAAGCCCCGCGCGTTCAATGCAGTCGCGGACCATGTCGGGGTCGTATTCGGTATCGGCGGCGGTGTTCTCGGCGACGCTGAACGAGAACAACCCCGAGTCCTGAAACACCACCGAAAACAGCGCCATATATTCCTCATATTGATACTTCCTGATGTCGATACCGTTAAGCGTTATTTTGCCCTCGGTCGGGTCGTAAAGGCGGCAGAGCAGCTTTATGAGCGTGGATTTTCCGCAGCCGTTCTTTCCGACGAGCGCCATTTTCTCGCCGATACGCCACTTTAGATTAACGCCGCGGAGAACGTACTGCTCGGAATTCGGGTACTTGAACCACACGTTCTTGAACTCGAACTCATATTCGTTGTCGTCGCGCTTTTCGGTCGGGAGCGTGCCATTGTATTTCTCGTCGGGGATGTCAAGGAATTTGAACGCGTCGTCGAGGAAATCCACGTCAATGGAGATATTCCCAAGACCGCTCGTCATAGCGCTTATGCCGCTGCTTATCCTCGAGAAATACATCACAAAGCCGATTATCTCACCGACGGACAGTGCGCCCGATACCGCCCTCATCACCGCGAAGCCGTACATAAGCAGTCTCGACAGCAGCACGGGCAGGCACATCAACAGCTCCGAAACGCGCATTTTATTGAGCACCCTGTGCCATACGTCTATCGTATCCGCCGCAGTGCGCTCATATTCTCGTATTATAAGCTCCCGCTCGTCGAAAATGCGCACGTCCTTGCCGTTTTGATATCTTTGCAGAATGCTGTCTATATAGTGACTTGAGGTGCGCTCGCTCTGTATCTTTTTGCGGTCGTTCATCGCTTCGGACATAAGTCTGAACGTCGTCTTGCTCTGGATAAGCCCCCACAGCGCTTCCATTGCGGCGACCGCCGCGACTACCGCGGCAAGTCCCCACGGAGAGCCTACAAAGCCCATAAACCCTTTTGTCTCGGGAGAGCAGCGCAGCGCAAGCGGCAGTATCATCACCACGCCGGCTGTTATCGTGATAAGCCCCGAAACGAGGTTGAATATTCCACTGGATACCCTATTCATACGATTGAACCCTATCATCATACGCTGCTTGGCAATATGTGTTTCGGGATTTTCAATATGAACATAGTCCATATTGAGTATCTTCTCCCACAGCACGCGTTTATCGTAGCTCGTGCTCGCAAACGAGTGGCAGTTTTTGCGTCTGTCTATCGTTGTCACGGCGAAGTATAGTCCGAGTGTCACAGCCGCCGTTATCAGAACAAAAATTATTATATCCCGCCAAGGCTCGCCCGAGACCACCTTGTCGATGAGCTGCGAGGTCAGCCAGACCGTTAAAAGCTCGTTTGCGGTATTCAGCACCTCCTTTGCGATACCGCGCGCGAAACACCCCTTGTCGGCTTCGTCAAACATAGCCAGACAGCGCTTTACCACATTTACGGTCTTGCTCCAATTACGTTTCTGCTTATTCTTCATTGCCGCCGTCCCCTTTCTTGTCGTTGTAGTAACTGCTCTGCATTTCAAATAATTCCGCGTATTTGCCGCCGAGAGCCATAAGCTCCGCGTGAGTTCCCTCCTCGGCAATGCCGCCGTCCGCTATAAGGATTATTCTGTCGCAGAACCGCGTCGAGGCAAGCCTGTGCGAAATGAAAACGCTTGATCTTCCTTTGGAAAATTCCGCGTAGCTAAGATACATCTCCTGCTCGGCTATCGGATCGAGCGCCGCCGTGGGCTCGTCAAGCAGCAGCACGGGAGCGTCCTTGTAGAGCGCTTTCGCGAGCTCTAACTTCTGCATTTGTCCGCCCGAAAAATCGGTCGCGTCCTCGTACACCGACTTGACGAGCCGAGTGTTTTCCTTTTGCGGCAAGTCCATTACCTTATCGTAAATGCCCGATTTTTTCATACACTCGTACACCCTCGGCATATCCGTTTCGTTCGTCTTTTTTCCGGAGATATTTTCCGCGACGGTAACGGGCAGCACGTTGATATCCTGAAACACCGTGCCAAACAGCCTGAAATATTCGTTACGGTCGTACCCGCGGATATTCTTTCCGTTGAGCAGTATCTCGCCCTCCGTCGGCTCGTACAGCCCGCACATCAGCTTTATCAGCGTGGTCTTGCCCGCGCCGTTAAGCCCCACCATTGCCAGCTTTTCACCGCGGTTAAGCTTGAACGAGATGTTCTTTATCGTGGGATTTTCCGCGCCCGAATAGGTGTAGGAAACGTTTCGGAATTCGATCTCGTATTTGTCGCAGCTCTCGGGCTTTTCGCCTAAGCTCTCGGTCGGCTCGGGGAGCTCTAGATACTGCCGTACATAGTTCGTGATGTTGGACAGCCACTGATACGCGCTTATCTTGTCGCACCAATCGCGTACCGCCTGTGACAGCATAAATATCGAGTTGAAGTACAGCACGAAATCTCCCGCGCCGATACTTCCGTTCATTACCAGCCAAACAATGTATATCGTCGCGGCGCTGTTGCCTACCATAATGACTATATGCGAGAGCATATCGTGACGGTATTCCCAAGCGTCCTGTTGCTCGTACCAGTCCATACGCTTTCGGTAAACGCGGTCATAAACGCTCTTCAGCCAGTGCTGCATACCGAAAATGCGGATATCCTTTGCGCTGCTGAACTTACTGTCCATGCCGATACGCGTTATATAATTCAATTGACGGTCAAAGGTCTGCCAGTTGTCGACCATATTCCATATCCAGCTCATCTTATGCTTGTTGATGTAATAACCCGCAACGGCGGGCACGCCGATTATCAGTATCAGCCACGGGTCGAGCATTGACAGAATACCGGCGTATGAGAATATCCGGAGCGCCGCGACGATAGTGTCCTTCATTGTACCCAGACCCGCCTCGGAAATGCTGTTCACCGAGGAATACGCTTTCTGGCACATATCGTTAATTTTGGGGTTTTCGGTGTCCTCGTAGGATAGATTCATCTTTTTACGCATGAGCCTGCCGAAAAGGTTTGCAGACAGCTTAAAACGCCCATTGGTGCTGATATGCCAATCGGCGGAGGTGACAATGTAGCCCGACAGCAGACCTCCCGCTATCAGCGCCGCGCAGATAATGCCGAGCACCGTTCTGTCAGACGTTCCGAGCGCGAATTCAACGACGTACTTGTCGGTGTAAGTTGCAAACAGACCGTTCGCGGTAACAAAGAATATTTTCAGCACCATTGCCCAGAATAATCCGTGCGAATATTTCCAACTCTCTTTTAATATGAATGCCATATTGTTCGGTATCGAATATTTCAGCTTGGAAAGTTCCTCGCGGTATTTCAGTCCCACTTCGGCTTGCTTTTCCTTGGTATATTTAGTGACTTTTACACGCTTCATTATAACGCCTCCGGATAAATATACTCAAAATGAGCCGCCGCGGAAGTCGGGCACGGGTGCATCAAAAGCGCGATCACTCCGCACGGTTGCTCATATTTGGGGAAGTACCGCTATATTATTTGCGGTGTGCTTCTTAATATATATTATCAAAAAAATGACCGTTCGTGTTGATTTTGGAACGAACGGTCAAAATACGGAACGAATTGCATTGTTTATAAGGCAGTTCTTAATTACTTTAGCTTTCAGCTGCTGCCACGGGTATCATCAGTTCTGTCGCGAACACTCCGTCCTCGTTCTGACGATTGACGTAGCCGCCGTATTTTTTTACCACGCGGTCAATGCGGAACAATCCATAGCCGTGCAGCGGCTCGTTCGAAGCGTTTTCCTTTGTCGAGAGATACGCTCCTTTTTCCTTACGCACCTTGCCCGCGGAATTTTGCACCGAGAGATACAGCTGCCCCTTCAGTCTGCCGATATACACACGCATGAACCGCTCCTCTTCGGGGAGCGCAGCGCAGGCCTCGACCGCGTTGTCAAGCATATTCCCGAGCATGGAACATAACTCCACGTCGCTCATCGGCAAGCCTTCGGGAACGTTCGCCTTGACGTTCAGGCGTATATTCAGCTTGGCGGCGGTGTTCAGCTTGCTGTTGAGTATCGCGTCCGCCATCACGTTGCCCGTTTTGATAACGGTGTCAACGTTGTCGAGATCGTCCGCAAGCTGGTCGAGATATCCCGAAATTTTTTCGAGATCGCCCTTGCCGAGCCATATTTTCATGTTCTGGATATGGTTTCGGTAGTCATGACGCCAGCCGCGTATTTGCCGATACATATTCTGTATCTCGCGTACCTGCTTTTCTATTAGCTCGCTCTGGAAGCGCTCGATACGCCTGTCCACCATATTGTACAAGGCACGGCGCAGTGCGAACGCTCCAACGATACCCAATGCGCAGAGCACGGAGATAATGCCGATTATAACAAATATTTTCATACGCTCACCTCGTGTAGTACGCGATAAATTTCTCGTTGATATCCTTGTAAAGCCGCCGAGATATCGGAATAATTCCGCCGCCGTCAAGCGTAAGTTCCGCCTTGCCGATACTTCTGACGAACCGCAGATTGACGATATAGGAGCGGTGACATGCGGCAAAGCTGTCGGGGAGAAGTACCGCGAGAGCGCTTATTCCCGCCGCGCAGTCGAGCGTCCTGCCGTCGGAGAGACGGACGGCGGTTTTCTTACCCATAGCCTCGCAGTACGTTATCGTATCGGGCGAAACGTGGAGCGTTCTGCCGTCGCATTCGAGCATGATTTCCTTTTCTGGCAAGTGCTTTTGAACGTACCTGTCCAGCACCGCGAACAGCTTATCCCTGTCAACGGGCTTTAACAGATAATGCAAAGCCTCTACCTCGTAGCCGTCGTTCATATAGTCGGCGTAGCCCGTGACGAACACGATAGGTAACATATCGCCGTCCGCGCGGAGCTTATGCGCCAGCTCCATACCGTTGAGATTTTTCATTTCAATATCAAGAAACAGCAGACTGCAAGGTTTATCGGGGTATTGGAAGAGAAAATTCTCGGCGCTCACGTACTCGTCGATCATGAGAGCGAACGGCTTGTCCGCCGCCCAGTCTCCGAGGAGCCGCCGCAGCTCCGCGGAGTGTTCCTCGCTGTCATCGCATATCGCTATCGTAATAGGCATTTTCCCGCCTCCCGTCGGTGTTGTTGGTTATTATTTATATGATACAACAAAGACGGAGTTTTGTCAAGGCGAGGTAAAATCCAATTTAACAGCATAAATTCACGAATTCCGCGCAAAATAACACAAGAATATTTAATTAAAGGAGAATTGCAATGGAAAAGATCGCTTTCTTTGACGCGAAACCCTACGATAAAGAATGGTTTGACAAGATCAACAAGGATTACGAGATACGCTACTTTGAAGGCAGGCTGCGTCCCGAGAGCGCGGGACTTGCAGAGGGCTGCCGTGCGGTCTGTGCGTTTGTGAACGACGTCATCAACGCCAAGACCATCGATCGTCTTTCCGAACTTGGCACGGAGGTCATTCTTATGCGCTGCGCGGGATTTAACAACATCGCACTGAACGCTGCTAAGGGTAAGCTGAAAATACTCCGAGTGCCCGCATACTCTCCCTATGCCGTTGCCGAGCACGCAATGGGAATGATACTCGCGTTAAACCGAAAAATACCCCGCGCTTATATCAGAACTCGCGATTTCAATTTCAGCCTCGTCGGACTGACGGGCTTTGACCTCCACGGCAAGACTGCCGGAATTATCGGTACAGGCAAGATAGGGCGAGTTTTTATAGATATCTGCAAGGGCTTCGGAATGGAGGTCATCGCATACGACCCGCATCCAGCCGAAAATACGGAGATAGAGTACGTCGGCAAGGACGAGCTTTTCAAACGCTCCGACATTATCTCACTGCACTGTCCGCTCACGCGTGACACGCGCTACATTATCGACGAGAGCGCAATCGCGTTGATGAAAAAGAGTGTGCTTATCGTGAACACCTCTCGAGGTCAGCTGATCGACAGCGAGGCGCTCCTCTCCGCGCTTAACGAAAAGCGCATAGGCGGCGCCGCGCTCGATGTTTACGAGGAGGAAAGCGGACTGTTCTTCGAGGATAATTCCGACAAGATAGTCACCGACGAGGTAATATCGCTGCTCGTCTCGCGGCCGAACGTCATCATCACGTCGCACCAGGCATTCCTCACCGATGAGGCGCTGCGGAACATTGCCGAGGTAACATTACAGAACTTCGATGATTTCCTCCAAGGCAAGCCGCTCGCCAACGAGGTAAAGCCCAAGGAATAACAAAAGGCACGGCGGAGTTGTCCGCCGTGCCTTTATTTAAAAGCTCTGCGCCGTATACAATCTGTAATAGTCGCCTTTTTTAGCCATAAGCTCGTCGTGAGTGCCTGCCTCGGTAATTCCCTTGTTGGACACATACATTATCTTGTCGCAGCTGCGGATAGTCGAAAGCCTGTGCGCGATTATAAAGCTCGTTCTGCCCTTTAAAAGGTGATTAAGACCGTTCTGAAGATATCGTTCGGTCTTTGCGTCAATGGAGCTTGTAGCCTCGTCCAGCACCAGAATTTTAGGGTCGGACACTATTGTCCTTGCGAATGCGATCAGCTGCTTCTGCCCCTGTGACAATCCGCCGCCGCGTTCGTTTACTATCGTGTTGTAGCCGTCCTTCTGACTCATAATATAGTCGTCGATACCTACTATTTTGCATGCCTCACGGCATTCCTCAAGTGTCGCGTCAAGTCTGCCGTAACGGATATTATCGAGCAGCGTTCCGCTGAAAATGAAACTATCCTGGAGCATAATGCCCATTTGAGAACGGAGTGACTTCAGTGTCATTTTCGAGATGTCGCTCTCGTCAATGCGCACCGTGCCGCCATTGAGGTTGTAAAAACGCGATATCAGGTTGACGATAGTCGTCTTTCCCGCGCCCGTAGGTCCTACCAGCGCAATGCTCTGTCCCGCCTTTATGTCGAACGAAAGGTTCTCGAGGACGGTTATTCCTTCTTCATACGCGAACGTTACGTTCTCGAAATGCACGTCGCCGCGTATCGGGGGCATTTCTTCCGCGCCCTCGACATCGTGAACGGAAACCGGTTCGTCCATAAGCTCGAAAATACGCTCCAGGTACGCGACCGCATTGATGACTGTGTTCATAAGATTGGACAGGTTCATAAGCGGCTGCCAGAAACGTGCGGTGTAGTCGGTCATGGCAAGTATCGTACCGAGCGAGAGCATACCGCGGAACGCCAGAAGTCCGACCGCGTAAATAGCCGCCTGAACAGTTATGCTGATAACGTCGGTGGACGGCCAGACAAGGTTCGAGAAGCTGACCGCGCGTATCCAGCTTTTGCGATAGGCAGTGGCAAGGCGGTCGTGAATTTCCTCGTTTTCCTCCTCGCGGACGAACATCTGCGCTATCTTCGCGCCGACGATGTTCTCATGCTGATAGGCGGAAAGGTTGGAGCTTTTGTTCGATACCGACTGCCAAGCCTTGCGCTGACGGTTCTTGATGAAGAGCATTATCCCGAAGTATACCGGCAGTCCGCAGAGCGTTACCAGAGCAAGCTGCCAGCAGACGATAAACATAAACACCGTAATAAAAAGAAGATTAAATATTTCCAGCACGAAGTTTATAAGTCCGTTCGTCATAAGGTCGGCTATGGAGTTTATGTAGTTGATTATTCTTGTAAGTATTTTTCCGTGCGGACGGCTGTCGTAGAAATCGAACGAAAGCAGCTGCATATGCTCGAACAGGTCGCGTCGGATATCGTAGACGATATTCTGTCCGGCCTCGGTCATAAGCTTTGCGCGCTTTTTAGTGAACGCGATGCTCACGATGATACAAGCAAGCACTCCCGCGCCGCTGAGCAGCAGCATTGGGATATCCTCTTTACTGTCCATGTAGTTGTCGACTGCATTCTTGACGATGATAGGCGAGAGCAGTCCGATAATTGCCGCAAGCGTACTTAGCAGCATCGCGGCGATTATTTTACCTTTATATTTCGCCGCGTATTTTAGTGAACGCTTTAAGTGCCGCACGTCGAACGGCGTTTCAAGCGTTTCGTCTATGTCGTATTTGTTACGTGCCATTGCTGTTCACCTGCCTTATTTCTGCAAGTCATAGACTTCTTTATAATACCCGTTTCTCGCGATAAGCTCCTTATGCGACCCCTGCTCGAGTATTTTACCGTTTTTCAATACTATTATCTTGTCCGCATACATTGCGGTGGAAATTCTCTGCGCTACGATTATTTTTGTGCAGTCAAACTCAAGATTTTTCAGCGAGTGCTGAATATGCTTTTCCGTCTCGAGATCGACCGCCGAGGTAGTGTCGTCGAGTATCAGTATAGCGGGTTTTACCGCGAGCGCTCTTGCCAGTGAGATACGCTGCTTCTGTCCTCCCGAAAGACCCACTCCGCGCTCGCCGACTATCGTGTCGTAGCCGTCGGAAAGCCTGCGTACAAAGCCGTCCGCATCGGCAAGCTCGGCGACCTTAACAACGTCATCCTCGGGCATTTCGGTATCCCCGTAGCTGATGTTGCCGTCGATAGTGTCCGAAAACAGAAATACGTCCTGAGTTGCCACACCGATGTTTTGGCGGAGCTGATCGAGCTTGAGCATACGCACATCAACCCCGTCGACTTTTACAGCGCCCGAATTCACATCATAAATACGCGGTATCAGTTCGGTAAGCAGCGTTTTTCCCGCGCCTGTTTCGCCCATTACGGCGACCGTCTCTCCCGGCTCTACCGTAAAGCTCACGTCGTCGATTATTGTTTCGCCGTTGAATTTCAGCGTTACCTTATCAAATTCGACTTTGCCCTTGAATCTGCGCGGCATATCGACAGCGTCCTCGCGCGTCGCGATACGCGGTCTGCCATAGTATATCTCGATAATCTTGTTAGCCGAGGCGGTAAATCTCTGCCAGTCGTTGACGATATTTCCTAGCTGTCTCATGGGGTTGCTCATAGTCCATACGAGACCCGAGAACGCTATGTACTCGCCGAAGGTGAGCCGTCCGAGAATTACGAACAATCCGCCGCAAACCAGCATTACCACCGACAGCGACGACGCGCACGCCTCCAGAAACGGGAAGAATTTCAGCCATGTGAATGCCGCGTCCTTTGATGCGTCGCGGAAGTCGCGGCTAAGCTCGTCAAAGCGCTCTATCTCGTGGTCCTCGCGTGCGAACGCCTTGACCACCCTGTTTCCCGAAATGTTCTCCTCGGCACGGGTGTTCAGATTAGAGAGCTTTTCGCGCTGTATCTCATACTTCGGCGCGACCTTCTTGCGGAACGCGACCGTAATCAGCAGTATCACGGGCGTAAGTCCCGACAGACACAGCGCCATAAGCCAGTCGATACTGAAAAAGAAGATAAGCGACGCTATGAACATTACAACGCACTCCAGCACAGCTCGGAGTATCCAAGCGATAGAGTGCCTTACCATATCCAGATCGCCCGAAATTCTCGTCATGATATCGCCCGTGCGGTAGTAGTCATAGAATTTCGCGTCCTGATCCTCGATATTCTTGAATACGACGTTCCTTATCTTGTATATCATCGACTGCGACGAGTGCTCGTACATCATCGTGCTCCCGTACTCCAGTGCGCCGCGTAGCACCGTAAATCCCACCATAGCGATCAGCAGTCCGATAAGGTAATCCGAACGCGCCTCCAGATTTGCGACCGCGTTTTCGTTGACGATAAACGTGTCCGTTATCTCGCTTGTAATACGCGGCGTAATGATATACATCGACTGCGACATGATCGTAAAGAGCATACCGCAGATATACAGTCCGCGCGCGCCCTCCATATTTTTCCATAACCATCTTAAAAGAAACATAAAAACACCTGCCTAAACAAACGAACTTTTTTACGCTGCGCGTAATTTTTGTTGTATTCCGGAATGCTGTGCTTGATTAAATAATTTAAAGCAAAGACGACAACGCGGTCTTTTTTGCGCGCCATTAAGGCGGCTGTCGGGTGCGCTTTAATTGCAACCCTGCTATGATGACTTTCGCCAAATTTTATTTTAATGACTTTATCAATTTTACAATACTAAATCAAACCGGTCTAGTACAATAACACTGTATTTCGATACTATGCTACTCTTTTGCAAAAAAATACGCCGAACATGTTAAGGCTCGGCATAATTAAGTTATTACTTATGATACTTTGAATTATTCATTATTGAGAATGCTCTGTAAACCTGCTCGAACAGCATGACCCTCGCGAGACTGTGCGGGAACGTCATCGGTGACATCGACAGCCGCAGGTCGCATTCTTTTTTCAAACTCTCCGCAAGTCCGAACGAGCTTCCGACAATGAAATGCACTGTCGATATGCCGCCGTTGCCGAGTCCCTCCAGTCTCGCCGCAAGCTCTTCGCTCGACATCGCCTTGCCCTCCACGCACATCGCGATCTTAAATCCGCCCTTTATCTGTGCGCGTATCAGTTCCGCCTCGCGTTCCAAAGCCTTTTCGACAAGCGCGCGATTCGGGTTCTGCGGCATGTCGGCGGGTTCAAGTTCTTTCACCGTGACCTTGGCGAACGTACCACCCTGGCTCTGTGCTCCCAACCGCTTTTGATACTCCGCGCACGCCTCGCGGAACCAGCGCTCCTTGAGCTTTCCCATCACGATAAAATTGATCGTCATCATTTGTACCTGTTTCCCTTGCCGTTATTGCTGCGAGGTGCCATCTGTATCTTGCGGCGGCGTTCCATTTCGGCGGCTTTTCGTTTCTTTTTCTTGATTATTGTTCTTGCCGCTATATACGTGATTATCAGCAGCACCAGCACGACAATGCTGGTTATGAATTGCGGCGACTCCAGTATATTAACCGCTTTTTCCTTGTAATCCTCGATAATGTCCAGCTCGACGCGTGTCTCCGTGACCAGAGGTATTTTCACCAACGTTTCGCCGTTCAGCCGAAGTTCCAGATTCCCGACCGAAACTCCCTTTTCAACGGGAGCGACAAACGGCTCTACGGTAGGCTTTATCTGCTGTATCGTAGAAGGGTCGAGTGATTTCGGCATAAGCGTGTAGAAGTCCTCCGTGGTGATTATACCTACTTTGTCGACCTCAAGTCCCTTTTCCACATCGATCTGCATCACCTGCTGATTTTTCCCGATTATCTGTGTGTACTCGAACTCGTCGAACGCCCAGTCATACAGGTTTATATGATCGCGGTAGTGAGTTCTTCCCTCGTCCTCCTCGTTCTCATACGGCGACTGTAACGTTACCACAAGATATCTGTACCCGTTTCTTTCGGCGGTAGTAACAAGCGAGCAGAACCCGGGAATAGCGTCCTCCCACTCGCCGTTCTTTTTAAGGTTGTATTCGTATATACTGCCCGTTTTTATACCCTCGGTGCCCGCGTAGTAATAATCGCTGTTTTCACGCATCATGGCGTTGGTATGTGTTATGGTATAGCCATCCGGATACAGATCGTTGGGGGGCATCTCATATTCGTAAGTACTGCATATCTTCATAAACCCGGGATATTTATCCATAGCGTAGCGCGTGATAAGATACATATCCTTTGCGGTGGTGTAGTTGTTTTCCTCAAAGAGACCGTGCGAGTTCGTAAAGTGAGTGCCCGTACAGCCTATCTTATCCGCGGTATCGTTCATCATCTTGATAAACTTCTTAATGTCGCCGTTCCCGACGTTGTAGGCGAGGATATTGCCCGCCTCGCAGCCCGAAGCCAGCATAAGCGCGTACAGGCAGTCATAGTAGGTGACGTTCTCCTGGAGCGGCTGAATGTCCGCTGTGGACGCCCCGACGAAATTCGGGTCGAACGGTTCGTATTCCCACGAGAACTCGTCAAAGCACTCGTAAGGGCACTCCACTTTGGCGTTGAAGTCGCGGACGTTTTCAAGCGCGACAAGAGCGGTCATGATCTTCGCGGTAGACGCGGGGTATAGTTTTTTGTCGGGATTTTTCGACATAACGACCGTATCCGTATCAAGATTCACCATATAAGCGCCCTCGCTGAGCAGTTCAAATGGGAAGGAAAATGCCGCATATCCCGTTAAACTTAGATCAAATGTTGAAAATAACAGAATTATCGC
>CAJUMS010000054.1 GCA_910587465.1 uncultured Oscillospiraceae bacterium | reverse complement strand
TTTGACGATACCACGATGCCGCCCAAGCTGCCGCCGAGCGTTCCGATAAGCGACAAAACCGCGACTATGATTGCCGTAGAGTCCATTTGATCACCTACTTTCAATCCAAGGCCATAGCAAGAGTAAATGAATCCCCGCACACGTTTTGATAATGTTTTTTGTTTAGTTCGTATACACCAGAATACGATGATACTGGTGTATATAGCGGATAATACAGACCTTCATAAACGCTGGCGTGGAGCAAGTCGGGCATTTTGGTGAGAGCCAACGGATATGCGCTACCGCGACCAATGTAAGTTTTTATATCAGTAAAATGCGATGTTTCGTCCGCCACGCTCAGATCAGTGTCATTTCCTATAATAACGTTCCACATTCCTTCTGTATTTTGGGCGATTACGATTACATAATAGCCTTGGTCCATAGTATCACCGTCGCTTGCGAACGTTATACGTAATTTTAACGCCATCGCTCCGCCATTTCCGTATAGTATATCCCAATACCACCTGTACGACGATGTTAAATAATAATCGTTAAATTTATAATACTTGTAACTTTTGGCGTTGCCGCCCGAAAAGTTCACAGAAGGATTGCTACCTGAACTCCTAAGAAATACATTTAAGTACAATTTTGATTTTGGATGTTTTAAACCGTGTTCATCTTCCGACCACCCCAAAGCTTCTTTTAATTTAGATTTAGCAAGCTCCGCGAAAGCTGTCCTAATTTCCTCGGTGGTACCGCTAGAATTAGGACGACCTATTTCTATGCTTTTAACCATATGCTTGTCCCTTTCTGCCTTTAATCAAACACGGCGGTTCCACAGACAACGCCTTCAGCAACACCCTCAAAGAATGCGACCATTTGCCCGTTCAGTTCATTATCAGCGGCACTGCCTACATAAAGCGGCTTAACAGCAAGCCCCTCAATAAAACCCGTCAAAAAGTCATTCATAAGATATATCGATCTCCTTTTTCGCCGTGACATTTATAATTTTAGCAATTTTTCCATTGACGCTTTCAAGCGTGAACTCGTTGGTACTCTCTGTACCGTTTGTAGTGACAAAATCCAAATCAAAGCCGTTTTCCTTGAAATGAATTCCCGTGGTATACGCGAAATTTCCGATATCGCCCGGCAAGGGCGCAGGAGCAGGCGTGTCGGGAAACTCGAACGTGGGTATGTCTTGGTTTACCTTATTTCCCTGATTTCTCTGTTGGGAAGATGATTGCGCCATACTGTATAACGTCTCGAAGAAAAACCCGTCTGAAAAGTCGTAAACAACTCCCATCACCAGCATTCGGTATGTTTTATCGTCGGAGGCTTCATAGTTAATCAAGTCTCCGAGCTGAAACATTCCTGTGCCTTGCTTCTTTATTGTGACTGAATCGAAAGCCAGACCCACCAAGTTGGATTTCAAGTTTTCCAATACTTGGTCCTGGGAAGCGAATGATAAAGGATTGTACACATCTATGGTATTTATGACGTAGTTATCGCCAACGCTCAATGATTGATTTGCCGTGTTCCATACCACGCCCCGCACCGAGTAGTTGGTGTCCTGTACGGCTTGCTCCGTAACGCTTGCGGAGCTTATCGTGAAATCGGTCTCTGTAGGAGCGGAAATATTTATCGCGCCGTCAACGTCTATGTAAGCCGAGCCGCCGTTTATGCCTGCCATATAGCCTAAAACATTGCGTCTGGTATAATATGATTGGCTGCCGCCTTGCGGCTTTTCGCTTACTTCTACATCGTTGAACAGATGTACATTCTCGGAAAAACCCGCGCCTGTCTGCCTGCCGATTTCTTCAAGTATGCTGCTTACTTTTGCGGGATATTCCAGTTCCGAATTGTAAATTCGGCTGAATTGCAGCATAACGTCATATGCTATAATACTCTTGGTATATTGCGACTGCTTTATGCTGTCCACAAAGAAATACCCTAAGCTCTGCCATTCGGTAGCACTTTCGCCCTCACCGAAACGGATTTGCACGTGTATGGAATCATTCACGCGCACTTTTACGCGGTTTGCAACGGTCGCTTCAAGAGAAGCACACACGGTATTGCCAAGCGTAAAACTGCCCGTTGTCTGCCCGCGAACTATTTTCATAGATAGAACGTCCGCGCCGCCGACAACGGTTGACGTGTCGCTGGGTTCTTCGGGAGTTTCCGTCGGCGTTTCGTCGGGATTTTCCTCGGGAGGCGTTATTTCTTCCTCAGGGGGAATATCTATGATAAGCTGAACGGAATAGACGCGCCCCGCAGCTGTGGCTTTGTCAATGTAATCTTGGGTAACGCTGTACATTACATCTCCTCCATTTCAACTATAAGCGTGCCGTATCTGATACCTTTTGTTTTGTCGCCGTAAAAATAGATCGGTGACGGTTCCGTGTATTCGGAAATGTGCATTGACTTTTCAACACGTTCACTTCCTCTGTCAAACCTGACTGTGCAAGTCACGGCGGCGCGAGCGGAACGGAGCACCGACATCTGATCCTCAGTAAGCAAATTAAACGTGACAGCTAGCTTGGTTTTCTCTTTGCCCGCGCGATCAATAAGCAGATCGCCCGCTAAGTTGGTCTGAATGTTCTCCATTCGGTACAAACTCGTTACCTCTAGCTTTGAGGTGTTGAATACCGTGCCGTTTATCTCAACATAATATTTCACGTTGTCACCGCCTTAATAAACCATACCGTCAACACGTTTCGCCTGATTGATATTGTCTATCAGCGCACGTCCGAGCTCCACGCCGCTGCTGAGCTGCACTATGACAGTCAAGGGCTGCTTTTCCGCTGTCGTTATCTCCGCGTTTGTTCCGTAGCCGCCCGTTACAGCGCCGTTCCTGCTGACATTAACGTCCGCGTTCGCCGTGAAGTCCATTTGGTCGTTCATATCGTCACGAATACTGCTAAATTCGTCATCAAAGCCTTTGCCGATACCGAGCGCCATATTTTCACCCATTTCGGCAAATACCGTTGACGGGGAGTGTATGCCGAGCATATTTTTTACGCCGTCGACAATGCCGCCGAAGAAGTTGCTGACGTTGTTCCAGAGGGATTCAGCCATACTCTGAATACCTTCCCAAACGCCGCCGATGATATTCTTTCCCACGTCCATCATAGATTTTCCGTAGCCCGTAAAGGTTTTGATAATGCCTTCCATTATCTTCGGTATCGCGGCAACAATTGTCGTGATTATTGTAGGCAACTCGCCGATAAGAGCGACAAACAGTTGTACGCCTGTCTCTATAAGCAGCGGCAAACTGTCCAGTATAGCGGTGATTATACCGTCCACGATTTGCGGAACCGCCTCAACGATCGCCACAATAATATCGGGCAAAGCCTCTATCGTAGCCGTGAACAGCTTTATGCCCGCGTCTATCAGCTGAGGAATGCTGTCCATTATCGCGGTTATCACGCCGTCGATAATTTGAGGGATAGCCTCAACGATAGTCGTTATAATATCGGGCAGCGCTCCCACGAGCGCGGTCAAGAGGTCGACACCCGCTTGTATGATCATGTCGATATTATCAAGCAGAGCACCGATTATACCGTCAATTATCTGCGGCAAAACCTCGACTATCGCGGTGATGATGTCGGGCAAAGCGCCGACAAGCGCAGTAAGTAACTGCACACCTGTTTCGATAATCATCGGGAGAGATTCCACGAAGAACGTCACAATATTTGTGATTATCTGGGGGAGCGCTTCTATAAGCGTGGGAACGGCGGCTAAAAGCCCGTTTGCCAAGCCGACTATTATCTGCAAGCCCGCGTCGAGCAAGCCTGTGAGGGTTTCAGGGTTTGTAAGCGCATTGGCGATTTGCAGAACTACATCAACGACTGTTGAAACGATCGTTTCAATATTTTCGGCTACGCCTTGCGCAAGCGCCTTGATTATATCAAGCCCCGCCGTTACCAACTTAGGCAAGGTTTTACCAATGCCCTCGATTAGTTTCATAGCGATTTTCATTGCCGCGTCGGTCAATGGCTTGATATTTTTTGTAATGCCATCGATAAACGCATCAATCAAATTAACGCCCGCGCCCACGATATCGGGGAGCATATCGGTAATCATAGTTATACCATCACCGAGAACGCCGTCGAGCGCGTCCATTGCACCCGTAAGTCCTCCCTCTTTGAATGCTTCGGTCAACTTACTGATACCGTCAGAACCGAATTGTACGAATTGCCTTAAAGTAGGTTTCAGCTTGTCCGAAACGGCTTTCTGTGCGCCCTCAAGAGCCGACTGAAAAAGCGTTATGTCGCCCGCGAGGTTGTCAAGCTGCGTGTCTGCCATTGCTTGGGCTGATCCCGACGCGTCGTCTATGTAGCCGGAAAGCTCGTCAAAGCGTTCTCCCGTGTTTGCAAGGAGCGCATTAACAGATTTCAAATCAACCTTGTTGAATATCTGATTAAGCACCTGTGTTTGCTCACCTTGTGTCATAGTGGAAAGAGCAGCGTCCAGATCGCTGAATGTTTCGTTGAGCGGTCGAAGATTTCCGTCTGCATCGAAAGCGTTCAAGCCCAGACTTTCCATAGCCTTAGCCGCTGTGTCGGTAGGAGCTGAAAGCGAAAGAATAATATTTCGGAGCGCTGTGCCGCCCTCCGCGCCTTTAACGCCGTTATCGGCGAGTATGCCGAGCGCGGTCGAAAGCTCCGTTGTGCCGCCCGATAAGGTCTTAGCCGTACCGCCGACGGTCAATATAGCCTCACCGAGTTGCTGTACGCTTGTGTTCGATTTCGAGGAGGCTTTCGCCATTTTGTCAACAAGCTGCGCGGTTTCGTCAAGCGACAAACCAAGCGCCGACTGGCTGTCCGTTATCATATCCGAGGCATATGCCAGCTCTATGCCGCCCGCCGCCGCTAGATTAAGAACGTTCGGCAGCATTTCCATTGTTGTCTCCGCGTCATATCCCGCGAGTGCCATATAATTCATAGCATCGGCAGCTTGTGACGCGGAAAATGCAGTAGTACTGCCCATTTCCTGCGCGTAATCGCTTAAGTTCTGAATTTGGTCAACAGTCGTTCCCATTGTCGCCGCGACCTGTGACATACTGCTGTCAAAGGTCATTCCCACGTCAACAGAGCTTTTGCCAAACGCTACAACGGCCGTGGACGCAGCGCCTATCGCCGCCGCGCTCACCTTAGCCGCCGTTGCAAGCCCCGATTTGAGCGAAGAGCCAAAAGAAACAGCTTTTTTCTCCGCGTCATTAAGTCCGCTGTCGTAACCGCTGCGGTCAAGCGTGAGGACAGCCGCCAATTCAAATAAATTCAATTTTTATCCTCCTCTTGTAACTCCCTCAGCTTGTCCGTGATATTGGATATAATCTCGTCGGCGGTGCGCGTTTCTTCGGGCCTCAAGCGCAGCGTGTCATAATAGCGCGTATGCAATTCTGTTCCCAGACGGCTCAAAATAGCCTTTAATGTGTCTGTAACATAACACCTATAAGCTATATCTCTGTCGGTTTCGCGTGCCATTGCAGCGCAATACGCGGCGAATACGCGCATTGACCTAATGCCGTTATATTCGCCTACGCACCGCCAGATCAGACTTACTCCGTAGAGGGGATCTGATATAATCCGAAAAAACGTATAAACGCCGCGTCGTTCAGCATTTCGGTAATGCTGTTCATCATAGTGCCGACCGTCATCTTTTCAGTGAATTCCGTCTCGCTTACGCCGTCGAGCAGCGCGAAATAAGCGCAAAGCTCCTTTTTCGCGTTCACCATAAGCTTAGGCAAATGCTCGGAAATCCTTTTCTGCATTTTCTGTGTTGCTGTTTCAAGGTCGTTTGCGTCCAAGTCGCCCCTGAACATCATAGCGCTGAATTCCTTGTTTTTCGCCAGATTTTCAATGAGTTCGGGGACTGCCGCTATAACCTTGTCGTATCTGTCAGCGCCTATATCAGAGAGTTTCATCTTCCTCAACCTCACTTTCGGTCATTTCATCGTATATTTCGGGTTCATCTTTGGGCTGATACTTGCTCAAAGAGACTGTATCAGCCCTTGTCATTCCCCCGAGGGTTTTGTTGCCTCGCTGCCTGTCTCTGTACCCGATGTGCTGTAAAACTCCATAGGCACAACGTTCTGCGCGTCGATCGAGTAGTGACCTGTAAGCGTAACGGATATCTGCCCCTTACCCGCTTTCGTGGTCTGCAAACTCAGACCGCCCGTCGAGAGCGCTCTCATCAGGCGCACCGCGACAAATCCGCCGTCCGCTTTATCGCCAACCCACCAAATGTCCTGGAAATCTGTTTTTTCAAGCAGCATTTTGGGCGTTACCTTGTTGCCCTCTACCGTTGCCGCACCAAGCGCAAGCCGCAAAAGCTCGGGAGACGTGCCGAGCGACGTGAAGCCGAGCGTACACTCCCAACCGTCTATACGCTTAAGTTCAAGCATATTTGACGGGCAGTTGTCAACGTCCTCACCATAATCGCTGTATGTAGCTACACAAGAGGGCGCAATGCCTCCAGTAGTCGCGCAGATGATGTCCTCATTCTTGAACTCGCCCGTTTCAGGGTTAAAATCTTTCAACAAAATTCCCGCGTCGACTTGCAATTCCTTGAATGTCGTTTCGGGAATTTTTGTAAATTTTCCCATAGTGAAAAACTCCTCTCAAATTGTCAATAAGCCGTTAAAAATTCGGCTGTAATGTTAATGTAAATTCGCCGTATCATATCATCGTTAGAATCGCTCATACGCTGTGCAAACGGACTTCCGCGTTTAAGCCACATATAGCCGCCCTCGATTTTTATCGGAGACAGATTTTCAAGTCTTTTCGCGATTTCCTCCGCTTTTTGACTTATTGCTGCCCAGCTTGAGGAACGATACCACAGCGAACCCGTGAGTCCCACGTTATTCCCGAGATTATCCGTCACAACGCTGTATGTGATGTACGGGAATTTCGGAGCGTTCGAGCCTGTCGGCACGCTGCTTTCATCATAAGTGGACAGCCCAAACGACGACCAGAATTGATACAATGCCTGTGCCTTGTCGGGCAGCGCGTCTCTTATCATACCGCCCCCGCCTCCTGCCAAGCCTTGTAAAGTTTCGGACCCTGCAAGGCGATCCAGTCAACGATCTCTTCGTTCATAGCCCATTCGGAGCTACAAGCAAGACCGCTCTCACACAAAAACGCATGGACTATCTCGTGCCTCAAGGTTCTTTTTATTTCCTCTGTCAGATCCTCTTTTGCCGTGAGGTTGTGCCTATCGGAATAATCGTCTACAATGATTTTCTTTATACTGTCATCACATAAACCGCTTGCCTCAGAAAGCTTCGGCTCATCTCTTCTGTTGGTAACAACGATAGAATATTTCTCGCCGAGGACATTAATTTTAAGCCTTTCCTTGTCTTTGAGTGCGGTTTCGGGAATTGTAAGTCCGTTATTCATGCGGCAGCTCCCATTCTTCGGCGCTCACCTCTCGCATATCCAGCGCGGCAGTCTCGGGCGTGTGCTTATCGTCGCCGTCCGATGTAATGCGGAAAATCTTCCCATCTGAAACGCGCTTGATAACATCGTGATATTCAAGCGTTATTTTTTTCTTGGTAATAATCGTGTAAAGGCTCGTTACGCCCTGTTGCTCGCCTATACGCGCTTGCATGGACGTATCGAACCGAATAGCCGCCGAGAACTCCGCGCCGTTCGTCCATGATGTTATAATACCGCCGTACCCATCGGGAACGGATTGTTTATTGAGCATTACGCATTCCGTCATACTATCTTCAAGCAATGACATTTCGATCACACCTTTCTGTATTTGTTCAATTCCGTGCGAAATTTCGCCTGCCACGTCGTTCCTGCACTTGTCGCGCTGCCGCTGTTATCCGACTGCCCTGTGAGCGTGTAAGAATATCCGCCGAAACTCTCTGAGCTGTATGGGCTATTTATCGCCGCGCCGTTTTTGTCGACCCAATCGTTTATGCGGTCAAGCAGAGAAATGACATCGGGCGGCACAGCCATAGCCCAAATCTCGCCGCTGAACGTTTCGTCCGTCAGCTTGTCCTCAGGGTATGTATACACACCGTCGTTGAATACGCTGCCGACTATGCGGAAATACTGCCCGTTCAGCAGGAAATCAACATCGAGAACGCCGCCGCGTATCTCGAACGTGCCGCTTTTAACTCCGCGCTCGAACCAGTTATTAAGCTCCGCGCAAAGCTCCGATATCGTCATCTCTCACACCACCTTACTTTGCAGTTGTCTTAGCCGTCTTGGTCTCGCCCGCAGCTGCCGCCGCGCTCTCGTCGTTCAGGGCTGCCGTGCTCGCGCCCGCTGTGCCGCTTACAGTAACGACCGCGATACCGTCAAGATATTCAGCCCAGAGTTTCATGCCCATGATAACGTACATATCGCCCGTTGCACGGCTGTAATTTCCCTCAACGTGTGCGCCAATGAGGTTTGTTTCTCCGACTGTGCGGAACGATAACCCCATTTTTACAAAATCGCTATCCGATGGGTCAATGTAGTACAGATCGATATTCTCCACGGGCAAAGCAATTACCTCGCCGCGGTCGATATACTTTTCGGGCAAAAGGAACAGTGTACGGTATCCAAGAAAGTCCTTGATGTAATTAATACCAAATTGCGACTGAACGCTGATATCCTTATCACCCATATAACTGTACGCGTCCAAAATATTGGCAAACCCGACAACTTCGGTCGCGTCTATATCCATACTCGCAAACTTATCCAACACCGAGCCCTTTGCCATTGCAAGAGCACGCTGCCATGTTGCCTCCGTGCTTGTCAAAGTGCCCGATTTCATAAACGTGAAAAAATCGGTCAACACATGGCTCTGGAGAGCGTTCAAGAACGCCTCGTCGGAACGCTGTACGGCGATGTCTTCACCATACTTCGCAACTGCCTCGATAGATACGCTGCGACCGTATTTCCCGATCTCAATATCTCCGTATGCCACAGGCTCGACTTTGAGCTTAGTGAAAGGAATCTCCTCACCCTCACCCACAGTCGTACCGCCCTTAAGCTCACCGTCAACTCTCGCCTTGTAGCTTGCAAGTTTTGTACCGGGAGTCTTGCGAATAGGACGCATGATGCCCATAATATCACGGAGCGCGTCCCAATTCTTATTGAGCCTCGTTACAAAATCAATTTCGCGAGCCGCTACTGTGATCTGCGCCGAAGTAGTCAATCCTTCCTTTGCTGCCATTTAAATCATCCTTTCTTAAAATGCCGACGCGCTTATCCGCCGCCGAAAAGCTCGATATTCTCCGCAATCGCCGCTTGGCGCTTGCTTGTATCGGAGATTTTCATAATGTCGTCGCGCGTCATAGGTGTTTTACCGCCGTCTGTCGGCGGTGTTTCGGGAGTGGGTTTCTTTTCTCCCTCAGTAACGATAAGACCGCTCCATTTCTCGCGGAATGATTTCTCGTGCTTATCTGCGTCGACTATATTGCCGTCCTTATCAAGCTTGATATCATCAAGATTTGTGATGTCGACAACGTTGTCGATACACTTATCCAAGACACCGACCTTTTTCAAAAGCCCCTTAAGCGCAGTTACTTTCGCGCCTTTAGTCTCCTTTGCCGTTACCTCGCCCTTGTACTCCTCGAAATCCTTTTTGAGCGCGTTGTACTTAGCCTCAAAGCTCTCGTCGCCGCTGCTTGCTTTCAGCGCCGTGTCCAATTTCTTTTGAACGTCGGGGAGCTTCTCCGCGTCCTCGCGGTACTTATCGCGTTCGTCTTTCAGCGCGTCCACCGTTTCGGTATGCGCCTCGATAATCTGGTCGATCTTCTCGTCGTCAATGCCCATTGCTTTGAGCATTTTTCTTGTAAGTGCCATAGTTTACCTCCGTTTCTTTGGCGGCTATGCTTTGCCGCTATAAGGTTGTATAAAAACCGCTTTCGCGGGTTTTACCAAATAAAAAAGCGTGGTTACTCACTCCGTTTCCGAAATGAATAACCACGCTCGGTTGTTACGCTGAAACGCTTATCAGCGCCAAATAAATATTATTTCAAGTCTCCAAAATCCTTTTTATTACCAAAATATAGGCATTTGTTCACGTTGCCGTTCAGATAGTCGCGCTTGCACTTCTCAAAAGAACTGCAATCAATTCTGCAATTGTGATTTTGGACTTCCTTTTCTAGTACTTCATCACGTCTGACCCGAATAACCCTCACCCCGTCCTTGACGGGTATTAACTCCACGCGGTAGCCCTTTGCAAGAACCGCCTCCGCGGATTTGATATCTTTTTCGGTTAGCAATTGTTTTGACATCAAAAAACCTCCATTTTTGAGAATATAACCCGATTTTTCAAGCCTATATTCTCAAAATCACCCATTTTTGAGATTGTTTTCAAGGATTTCCTTGTATTCGTCCTTGAAATCCTCTACAGCGGGGCGCAAATACGGTCGAGCTTTCATTCGGCTTGTTCCCGCTTCTATATACGGCGCATATTCAACGTTCGTACCGATGTGAACGGCTTTTGTACCGTCGAGTGCATGAGTAATGGAATTTCGCAGCCGCCCCGTATCAACCGCGCCTTTTTCGGTTATGATTTCTTTCGCGTGTGCCTCCGCCTCTATGCCGATTTCGGAAAGAGCCTTTTCAAGCACCTCGGGGAGGGCATTTCGCACCGCGTCGCTGTTATCGGTTAGGTTTACTGTGACTTGATTTGCCATCAAAAAAATATCCCTCCCCCTTTTTCGCTTCAAAGCGATTGTCTTTTTTTCTTGCTTCTTCTCCTCGCTTTTGAAGTTTTTCGGCTTCTTCAATACTTATTCCAAGCGTTTCAGCCCATTCTTTTTGTTGTTCTTTAGTCATACGATCATCTCCATTTTCAAAATCAGCTTTTCTTCAGTTTCCTCAACCGAATAAATTTTAAACTTGCTATCCCTTGCAAGCAAAAACTCATATTCTTTATCCTGAAAACCTGACAAGTTATTTATATATGCTCCTCTCCCTTGCCCAGCGGGTATTAGCAACTCCATTATGCAATCTTTATTCACAGCGTCTGAACCCTTAAAAGGAGATGTGCTCATAAAAGCTGGATCAGTATATTCTTTACCGACCAAGCCTTGAATATTGCCCCAATATTCTTGAAAAGCCTCTGGCTGCACAGCGCGATAAGTCTTAATATCTGATTTAAGATTATAAGAAGCTATCGCTTCATCAAGACTTTTTGTCTGCGCTCTCACTTTTTCGGTGTTGATTTCTTGCCAATCGCCATATTTGCGCCAGTAACTATTTATATCTGCATATCCGTCACCACAATAATCAGCTATATCTATACGTTGCCGTTGAGACAATGAAGCTATCCATTTGCCGTGTTCGCTATTTTTCATAGCGCGCAGTCCTCTGTTTTCGTTGTCGTAATAAAAGAAGTCATTAACCTCTTGTCCTTCTTGAAATGTGCGATATCTTTCTTCATTTATTATACCGTTTTCGTTGTTATATTTGTCAACGGAATTTGGTTGGATTTTGAAGATTTTTCAAATTCCGCACTATGTCGCGCTTTCCACTCGTCATAGCTCTCATCGCCGAGCTTTCCATTACCGTAAGCCCCGCGCTGATGATACTTTTCGTAGCCCTTGACGTGACCGAGAATTGTACAACGGCAATTGTAAACATCCGAGGGTTCGCCGTGCGGGTCTCCCGGATATTGGCAACCGTTTGAGAACGTGCCGCCCGGCTCTATTTCCTCACCGTCTATCGCCGCGTGGCTGTGGCGCGTTCTGCTGTCAAGCGTTGCTCTCCAGACCTGAACCATTTGCACACCCTTGATTTCGGCGACTTTGTAACTATCCACTCGCCCCGCGCACTCTGCGCCCGTGACCGCCGTGCGAGCGTTCCTTATCGCCGAGGCGGCGTTCATATCGGTGACTTTTTTCAGCCGTCGCGCGATTTTCTGCATACTCTCGCCCTGAATAATGCCTTGCGTGACCGCCGACATAATTTTCTGCCTGTTCCACCGCTTGTCTTTAGGAATATTCACGCTCGGCGCGGGTAAAAGCTGCGGATTATCCCGCGCTAATCTTTCAACCGTCCAACGGTCGACAAGTTGAAAACTTAAATCCGCGCGGACTTGCTGTTCCGTGAGATATGCCGCGTAATTGAAATTATCGGCGTATACTTCGAGCAGTGCGCCGTTTACAGCGTTCATTGCAAGCTGATTAGCGTGTGTGTAATCCTCCGCAAGCGCGTCCAATCGCGCTCGCCACTGTTTACCCGCAAATACGCGGTTCTGATACCATTTCTGGTACTCGTCCTGCGTAATGTTGCCGTTTTCCATCTTTTTCAGCATAGCCTCATCTTGCTTTTTGAACCGTTCGAGGTAATTATTCAGCTTCTCCTGCACCTCGCGGTTAGCTTGTGAATAGATCGACTGAAACCGCTTTGTGAGCGCGTCTATTTCCTTTTCGGCGTTTTCGTGCGCTATATCCTTGGGTTTGCTCATACTGCCTCACCATTGATATCACCGTTCTCAGTATCGTCTGTGAGCGGTATTCTGTCCGCGTCCTCCGCTGCTTTGCGCTTTAGTATCTTAGGTATCTCGTCAACGGTTATTAGGGGGATTTTGCCGATTACAGTTTCCTCGTCGAGCCACTGTGCCGCCATAGCCAGTATTTGCATTTGTTCAAGCTGGTTTGAAATGCGGTTACGCTTGAACAGCGGTACGCAATCATCGGGAGCGATCCCAAGAATGCCGCCGATCTTCTGTACGCACTCTATGATCTGCATTTCAAAGTCGTCCGCGTTCTCGTCAAGCGGCTGATATGCCGCGTCTATGTGGTCGTTTGTTGCTCCGGCGGCAACGGTGTGAACGTCCAGACCGCCGAAATCCTCGTAGATACCCGCGCGGATATCGTCAAGAAACGTCTTTCGCGCCGTGTAGGGTATCTCTTGCGTATACGGTGTAATGCGTCCGCCGTCTCCCGTGTTCGCGCTCGCTATATGGTTCAGCTTTAAGCGGTCGAGGAATTTGCGTAGATCGTCGTCCTGCATACCGCCGTAGTTCTCGACGAGCCAATATATCTCCGCGCAGTCCTGCAAGTCGTTCGCGAAACCGCTGCGGACTATATCGTAGCTGTCGATAGCCGCGCGCATTCCGACAAGCGTTGACTGTTTCATCCGCGAGCCCCACAGCGGAACGACAGGCAGCGACGGATAGTTGCTTTCGCTGATAACCTCCTCGCCGAATGCCGCTGTTGTCTGTATCTTCTGGATATATGGTTTTTTTTTCTCTAACGGGAACAGTGATTTTTTATCGCCGTCCTCCGTTATCTCGCTGAACTTTGTGAACCCGTCCTCCTCGTAGAGCACGGCTATCAAGGGCTTGTCGGGAGCTAGCCGCCAGAAACGTATGCCCGCTCTCAGTTCGCCCGTCAGCTCGTCCCAGATCGGCACAAACTCGGTCGCCTTGAATTCGTAAAGCTGCTTATCGCCGACAAACAGATATGATACCCCGTGAATAAGCGCGTCATATCCCGTAGCATACATGACTGTGTCGAATTTCTCTTTGAACCTGACCTTTACGGCAGTGTCCGAGAAATCCACGCCGTTACCGAGGGAGTACGTGCAGCGCTGTGTGTTCAGGCGGCGGAAAAAATTACTTGCAATGCGGTTGTTAGATGAGGTGGTGTCTACCATCTGCGAGCCGTTCAAGCGGTATATCATACGGTTAAACTCGCATATCGTCGTATTTTTTTGCCTGTCGTAATCGTCCGCCGTGCACGCGGTCTTATACATATCACTCGACTGATAGAGGCTTATAGCCTTTAGCACAAACTCCGCCGCCGTTGATGTGTCGGCGATATAATCCTGATATGTTAGCAGCATTTAGAACATTGCTCCTTTATACGGTTCGTCAACCTTGTATGCCCGCGCGGTCTGGACGAAGTAGCGGACAGCGTCCATACAGTGGTCGTTTTCCTTGATAACTCTATCTTCTGTCGCGTCGCTGTCCCACGAATAAAGAGAAAACTCGCGTTTCGTGTTTTCGCAGCAGTCGTTTATCATAACGCGCCCCTCTGCAAGCGCCGTTGTCGTGTGCTGTATACCCTCGATAACGCTGTTTTCGGCTTTCCCTACGTGAAATCTGCCCTTTTGCCATACAAGTGCTATAAAACTTGTTGCGGACGGGTCGATAATCAACGTGTTCGCCGATGTTCCCTCACAGAGCCTTTCGAGCTCCCTATAATATTCCTCGTCGGTTTTCTGTTTGCCCGTTTCGCGCCCCGAATGGTAATACTCGCGTATCGCGTACCATACGCCCCCAGATTTGCCCCACAAGAGCATTGCTGTGGGGTTTTGAATACCGTAGTCCATAGACACGACATAACGCGTATAGGCGCGATTTTCGGTCTTTACGACGTTGTTAAAATTCGGGTACACAAGACCCTCAGCGAGAACCCATTGTCCGAGCACATAACGCTGATAGAACACGCCATGATATATCCGCTTGTATCGTTCAAGTGTTTTCTCGGAAAGCGACGGATTGTCCTCCATAGAGAAATGGAGGTACAGCGCGTTCATCTCTTCTGCGCGGTCTATCCACTTCTGCTTGAACCAATGCAGCGGCGAGGCGGGATTACAGTTGAACCAGAATCGCGCACCGTCGACCGAGCAGCGTGCCATTGCCTGATTTACAAAGCTCTCGGGCATAAGTACGACCTCGTCGAGAAAAACGCCCGCTAGCGTTCGACCTTGTATCAGCGTAAAGCTGCTCTCGTCTTTGCCACCGAATACCTCGAACACGTTCGTAACCTTGCCGCGCTTGATAATCAGCAGCTTATTTGACCGCCGCCACTTCACGCGATAGTTTTTCTTGATGTACGACATCGCGATAAGCGGCGCGATTATGTTTTCCTCTGCCGAACCTACAGTCTTTCCGCATATCCCGAAACGGCAGCCGTTGAAGTTCTCCATGGCCCAGCGGATAAATGCAACGGACATTATAGAGGTTTTTCCCGAACGGACAGCGCCGTCACAGATGATGTGATCGAACCGCGAATAGGGAAATGCAAGGATTTTCTTTTGCTTGAGGCTGATCATTTGCGCTCAAAATCCTTGCAATTAGCCTCTAAGTCGCAAAGATAACTCGTTCCTCCAAAAATATTATTGATCGTCATAATGCCGTGTGTGCATACGCTACAATATCCCGTGCATATATGCTTTCCAGAAAGTCGCGAGTGGAGCGTTTGTATATTCTCGTCCTTTGACTTGATAATTTCTTCAAGCTCTGCGATTTTTTCTTTAAGGGTTTTCTTATTCTCCATCATTATCCTCCAAAATAATACAATCGACATCATCGTTGGCTTTTCGCACGCTATCATAATCAATTATTATTTCGGGTTCAGCCGAAGGATCGGAGCAAGAGCAAATACCACAAGCGCACCAATCGGGTTCAATTTTATCTGTTTGCTTAATAAGTTGCCCAAGAGTAATATCACTGGGAGCCTCTGCAACAAATGATATATCGCAGCCATTCAAGATAAATTTCATTTTATTCATCACTCTCCAGCCCCTCCCCAAGCTCTCTTAGGCTCTTGCTCAAAGCGTCCTCGCTCTGATTGTCTGCTATGTTATCACCAACGAATTTGGTGTATTTATCAATTACAACGCCCAAAACGACAGCAATTTCTTTCAGCGCCGCCGCTTGGATTTTCATCGGATTTTTCAGTTCGTTAATGTACAGTCCCAGCAACTCGCAGACATCGTTTTTTTGGCTTTCCATATAAGCGATAACATCGGCGGTGTTCTGCTCTTTTTTTTGTTGGAGTTTTTTGGAAGTTTCTGGAGCTTCGGACACAACTTTTTTGACGGTGTGATTAGAAACTCCATTCAATTTAGCCGCCGCATTATAGCTCCCCAGCTGAACATAATCCGCGATAATCTTCTTTTTCTGCCTGTCGGTCAACCGAGCTGCCATATCACCACCCGCTAAAAATAAAAATGTGCCATACCAAAAGGGATATTACTACCCACTTTCAGTATAGCACAAATTTTGACGCTTTTGGTTATCCCATTTTTAAGGTTTTAAGAATATAGAAGAACTTCCTCCGCAGCTCATAGAACTGTTGCCGCCCCATAGGAATACCCAAACGCTCATATGGTGTATTTGTGGTGACGGCTAACTGCAAATGTGCACGGATTACCTCGTTATCGGTAGCGCGTTTCAGAGCGTCGCCAATCATCGTAATGCTTATACAGCAGTTCCAATACTTCTTTGACTGCTTTTCGCTTTTTTCAACTGTTTGCCGCATCTCTTCATGCCGCAAGCAAAAGTATTTCAACTCTTGGTATTCATTTTTGCTGATCTCATAGGATTTGTACGCTTTGCTGTTCATCTAATCGCCTCTGCAAATATCGTTATTCCGTAAGTTTACAACCGCACTTCTCACATTTTCCGTGAAAATGCCCGTTGCACTTAGCTTGAGCGCCTATCATTGTGTTATTGCCCTTACAAACTGGGCAATCCATTATTACGGTTTCGGGCGGCTTGTTGTATTCGGCAATGGCTTCATCTTGTATGAATTTCTGACCACAGAATACACATCGCTCCGTGCTGTACGGCATTTCGCCGCAAGACGGGCAATAGGGGAATGGCGCGCCCAATGTTATTTCCCAACCGATAAAAACAGGATCGTTTTTCCCGTTTGACTTGTCCTCATCGGCAGGTCGGTATTTGCAACCGTTGCAATCCTGCTTGATTGTACAAAGCACTTGCTTGTTCCAATGGCACGGAAGTTTTATATTCCTTAACACTGATATAAGGCTATTTGTTTTCATTGTCCGCTCCTTTAAGCAGCTCGGGGTCGTCGTACATATTTCCAACCACCAACAGATTTTTGCTATCCCACAAATCCCATTCATCGGGGCTACGACGCTTGCATTCCAATGGAACCATATCCCAGCAATTAACAGATGAATTACTACGCCAAACGATCTTGCATAATCTTCCGTGTTTAGTTTGAACAACATCCCCCTCGAAAATGAGCTTACCGCTCTTGTCGCGCAAGCCCGTACACTCTCCGAGGGTATCTGCAACAATTGTCTGTATTGCCATAGCACCTACTTTGCCGCTTATCAGTTGCCAATCTCCATCACAATGCTGTAAAGGCACTCCGTGAACCCACTCCCCGTTGTCGATGCGCTTCGCGCGCCAAAGCCCTCTTGCTTCGTTCATATTACGCCCTGCCTTTCTGCAATGCTGTCTATTACCCTTATGGTGTTCTCGCGTCCCGCAAGCTCTCTATCGCCGTTCCTGTCGCGCCACGTTTCAACACATTTAGGACAGTAGAGAGCACTCCCGAAGCTGTTCCACCCGAGCGCGATAAGGCTGTTGACGTTCGCCGCCGAGTATTTGAAGCACTGTCGTGCTCCGCAGTTGCTACACTGAATTTGCATTTTGTTTTATCCTTTCCAATTTTCGTTTGGCTTCTTCTTCGGTCGCAAAGCAAAATTGGTTAAATCTGCTAAACGATACTTTTTCACTGTAATTGGTATACACATCACGTAATGTGATATATTTTTCCTCATTGTTACAGCAACGTTTATTCCCGAAGCGTATTCCGTCCACGTATGCCGCAATAATAACGCCGTTTTTCACTTGAAACACCTTATCGCCTAAACAGCATGGAAGCTCAATCAAACGATTATCAGAGAGCTTTTCCTTCATCAACGCCACTTTCTCGGGAGAAAGCCCTGTGTCTTCGTATGCGGCGAGCTTGTCAATATCATCGCCATATCGGTATTCCACACATTTGTCGTCACTTACAATAGTACATTGCCGTCCGTCTACAATTTCCGTCAGCCTATCCATCGCTCTCACCGTCCTTTTCAAAATTGGAGCATTCAAAATATCCTTGA
>CAJUMS010000053.1 GCA_910587465.1 uncultured Oscillospiraceae bacterium | reverse complement strand
ATTTTAAAACCGAATGCATTCATATGGAAAAACCAAAAACAATTTCCGACGCAAGAGAATTAACAGAACAGTTTATCAATTATTACAATTACAACAGACTTCAGTTGACCGGAAAGACTCTATACGAGACACGGCGTGAATGGTTCGACACGTATCAAAATTAAAATTGAAATTCCGTTGGGGCTCCGCCCCAAACCCCGGAGTTTATCGCTTTATTTTTCAAAGCTGATAATAATTTCATAAAAACAGCCGGAACGCTATTGAGAACGTTCCGGCTATCAGCTTTGAATCTTTGCAGCCCGCTCAGGTCGTTCTCCAGCGTTGCCCTATCCTGACTGCAAAGCAAAGTATAAAAAGTATTGGCTGTTTTTCAAGACTTATTCATTTTATGATGGGGGTTCGTTTTCCATTGTCCGTTTATCGGGGTGCAGTGCCGCAGTATGTTTGGTACCAGAAGTCAATCCATTCTCCAAATGGCATTTCCAAATTTATCTTTTCGGTCAGATTGCCATATTTCTCTTTGAGGGCTTCAAGTTTTTCGGCACATTCTGTTTTTGTTTTAGCAGTAACGTTCTTGGTTATGGGTAAGCCTTTATCATCGTAGCCGATGACTATTCGACCTTCCCAGCGTCCATCTTTGCGAAGTCTAAGCGTTCCCTCTCCTTGCTTTCGTCGTTTAGCCAAGTTTCATTCCCCCTATTATATCATCCATAAAATTGCCTACGATCTTCGCGGCATTTTTCTGCATATCCGTCGTGACATGGGTATAAGTATCCAGTGTGAAGCTGGCGTTCGTATGTCCTAAAATTCCGGATAAGGTTTTTGCGTCAACACCGCCCGCTATCGCGTGGGTGGCGAACGTGTGTCTAATATCGTGAAATCTAACTTATGGATAACCTGATAGCTTCGGTATCAGTTGTAGCCGTTTGCGTGTTGCCAGAGGGGTCTCGGTTTGGTATCATCAAGCGGAGATAAAAATATTCATTCTGAATCAACGGTTTTTCTTTATTGAATCATTATTTTCAAAAGTGACTATGGTAATATTGCTGTTCGTATTGAGTTTTTTGTTTTTGGTTCGGATATAATTGGTTCACAATATAAACGCTGAGCGCAATAATAAAGAATATGCGAGAAATGTTCGAACAGCTTGATATGCTTGCGAAATAATAAAAAACCATATATATTAAAGAAGGACAAAGAATTATCCGAGGGCTGCCGCTCTCGGATAATTGTAATTGTTCACGTCAATGTACATTGTATCGGAAAATTTCATCTGTCATTACAAATTCGGGAGCACCCTCTGAGCCTGGCGCGACCGTATACTCATCGAAAACGATCACCAGTTTTCCATCCGGATTCAGATAGAATTGCTGATCGGGCGAAATTTCCTTGAAACACTCATCATCGCTCCAGATACCCCCGGGAATGAAATATCTAGCATCCATATATTGAACGCGGAACTCCATTTGCTTGAGTACCGCCGCGCTTATTTCACCGATATAATCATAATCCTCGCTGAACAGATCGGATAGAGCAAGCACATCACCACTGCGCTTATCAATGGTCACGCAGCGGCTGTAATCCGTGGAGCCGCCCGCATTGATGGTCGCGTAAAAACGCGCCGACAGATACGTTCTGTTGTCCATATAAATACGATATCCCGCGTCCTCTGCAACATATCCCTCGTATTTTTGGAGCGCATACTGCCGGAAAAGCTCTCTTGCTTCGGCGATAAAATCCCTTGCAGCTTGATTCAGCTTATCGGAATTGTCACCGGAAAATTCGGGATATTCCGCGTTAAAAGAGTTATCACCCCAGCCGTAGCTTAAGGTTTTGATATTTACGGACAATATCTCGGATAACGCGCTTGCGGTTGTCGGAGAAAAATTGAGCAGACCTATAACACAGATAAGCGACGTTAGAACGGCGGATAAAGCCTTTGCGCGTTTCGGTTTTTGTCCGTTATTTTCACCGCTTTGAGAGCCGCCGTTTGGATCGCGGAATATCTCTGTGCAAAACAGGAATTCCCCGTTTTCATATGAGCAGCATATGAAGCCGTTGTATTTTTCAACGATATTTTTCACGCCGCGAAGTCCGATTCCGTGACAGTCCGTCCGTGTTCCGACAACGGGCAAGCCTTCCGCGTCAAGCTCCACGATATCCGCGCAGGAATTTCTCACGGATATTTTCATCTTTCGGTCATCCGAGAAATCCGCCAGCAAATCCATATAACGCTTGTCCTCGGTACATTTTTTGCAGGCGTTCAGCGCGTTATCCAGCGCGTTTGAAAGGATAATGCACACGTCGGGCAGCTCAAAGGGAAGATTTTCGGGTATGAAAATTTTATGTTCCGTATGGCAGCCGATATTTTTCGCGCGGTTTATATATTCCGATAACACCGCGTTTACCGCGGGATTTTTACAGAACATTTCGGGTGTACAAAGCTCGGCTGTCTCACTCAAATTCTCAATATATTCCAGAATTTCTACGGAGTTGTTCTGCTGAGCCATACCGCTCAGCACCTTGAGATGATGCCGCATGTCATGGCGGTAAAGCCGCCCCGCATAAACATTTTGCGAAAGCTGCTCAAAGTTTTTCCGCTGCAAATTTAGACTTTCAAACAGCCTTTTTTCGTTCTCATCTGCCTTGATAATCCTTGCCGAATATGCGAATAGCCGCGACACTATCACGAAAAATGATACCGCGATAATCAAAGTCATAATAATCACTGCGGCGGACGATGTACTGTTAAAATTGATAAAGATCATTAAGAACACTACTGCCGCGGGAATTATAACCAACAGTCGGTTTTTCACGTCCGAATTCGCGCATATTCCAAAAGGCTTACGAATATATCGGAACACGACAAACGCCGCTCCCGCCGCAAGGACAAGTACGGTAAGCGCAATGGCAGTATCAAACGCCGCGCCTGAAAGGGATTTGCTGAATAACCCCCGCAGAATTTTCTTGACCAGCTTGACTATCAGCGCCGCCAATGTTCCGACCGAACACGCAGCTGCCGCTTCAAAGATGCTGCCATCGGAGAGTATAAACGCGCAAATCGAAAACGGCAGATACGCGATAAGCGGCAGCAGCGTAAACGCCGCCATACCGCTGCCCAAAAGCGTGAGAGCTGTCACCGCACCGCACGAGCAGAGTATCGTCAGACCATAAACCAAAACGCGCACGCCAAGCGAAAACCGTGGCTTCATAAGCGTTAAGCACACGAATATGTACAAAGCAAAAACGACCGCTTCGGAAAAAATTGTTATTGCAAAAGAAAACATTACATCACCCTATATAATATAATATAAACCGACCAGATATTCAAGAGCTGTCACTTAATTAACGTAAAAATCACTTATTTTACATTTTATGACTGAGCATCTCACCGTCTATATACCGTTGTCTTGCGGCGGCATATTTTCGGGTGATCTTGTATTGAGAGCCGTCGCGCATGACAAACTCATCAGCCTTTACGCCCTGAATATTCCGAGAATATACCAGATAGCTCGCTGAAACCTTCAGAAACGCCCCCGTTTGCATAAGCTCCTCCGCCTGAACGTCAAACGGCTGTCTGCGGTATGCGCTTTCGATTTTCTGACCGTTTACTAGGTGAAATATCAGTCTGTGATTGAGGTACTCCACCGCGATAATTTTCGATAATTCAAGGAGCACCGTGCCGTCGGTGGTCTTTATCGAGAGCGTTTGCGGAGCGGGCTCAATTCGACTGAGGCACTCGTCAAGCTCCGAGAACAGCTTTTCGCGCGAAAACGGCTTTATCAGATAGGAAAACGCGCGCACCGAAAACGCGTCAAGCGAATACTCGCGCGAGTTGCTGATATAGATTACCGCCGAGCTTTTGTCGCGCTCGCGTATTCTTTGTCCAAGCTCAATGCCATCAAACTCGGACATTATCACATCGAGAAGATACACAGTTACATTGCTTTCATCGTTGCTTTCCGAAAACCGCAAAACCTCCTCTGGCGAGGAGAAGCAGACTGTTTCTCCGCATAAGCCGCGCAGATTTATGTATTCGTTCACCGATTCACGTAGCACATCCAAATCGGCGGTATTGTCGTCACACAAAACAAGATTTATTTTAGTCAATCGGTTTATCACTCCCTCTTTACATTAGATTATATCATAAAATAATAAATAAGTCAATATTTGTCGAACGTCGCACATCTGGAAAAATATGGTTTTAAATGGCAATGACGCTGGATTATCGCTTCAATGTCAATTAAGTGATTTTTCCGTCAATTAAGTGATATATATTGAAAATCGCAATAGATCTTGTTAAAATTTAATTTGTAGAATTTTTATGGAGTGGTTTTTCAAACGCTCTTTGTGAATGGAGAACTGTTTTATGGGAAAGAAAGGTCTGCTTAAAATCATTTTGCCAAACTCAAATAAAAAAATTAAAATTGAGGCACGTGTAAACAGCGGAATAAAACGCGCAGCTTGCGAACCCGATCCGGAGAAATCCATTGAGATTATCCTTGAATTTCTAGGAAATGAACTGGACGGAGAAAGAACCTATATTTTTGAAAAAAATTCACGCGGTGGTGATGATAATACATACGAATGGACTGCCGTGGGAATAACTTCCGAAAAAGAAAATCTTCAGAACCTGCCGCCGCAGGTCTGCGAAAACTGGTATAATTATTTCGGCGAAGATAAAAATATCATTTTTGATGACATAGAGAAAATGCTTCCGGATTATCCGCTGCAATACCAGAAGCTGAAAAGTCAGGATATTCATTCGATTATTGTCGTTCCGCTTTACAACGATGATAGCGTCATTGGTTTTTACGGTATAGACAATCCGCCGAAACGCAATATGAAACGAACCTTGAAAATGCTTCGGGCGGTTGGAGATTTTATCGGTTCGATGATTAAACAGCGTGATATGATGAATAAACTTTGTGAAATCAGCCGATGTGATCATCTGACGGGTCTGGGCAACAGATACGCGCTGGACGATTTGGTATCCAATATCGGAAGTGAACGGAGCATGGGCGTTGTGTACTGCGATATTACAGGTCTAAAGCGAACAAATGATACTATGGGGCATAAAGCCGGTGACGAACTGATTTGCCGCGCTTCCGAAAGTCTGAAAAGTGCGTTTGGGGAATACGGTCTTATTCGTCTCGGAGGCGACGAGCTGCTTGCCGTTTGCGCGGACATTGATGAGGATACTCTGAAAAAGCGTATAGATCTTTTGCGGAAAAACTCCGTTGAAAATTCGGTGAATCTGGCGATCGGAGCTGTCTGGAACAATAATTACCGAAACGATTTGCAAGGGCTTATTGACGAAGCGGAAACGCTGATGTATAAGGAGAAAGACAATTATTATCGGAAAGCCGGTATTGACAGGCGCAGATAATCCGCATAAAAGATGAATCAAATACAACGGAGGAAATTGTTATGAAAAAGAAAAGTCTGCTCACAAGCATTTTGTTGTCATCGGCGGGAATGCTGGCGGCGGCGCTGATAGCCGTCTGCCTTATTTTTTCCGTGAACGTTAATATCAGGTATACAAGCTCCATAAAATCGGATCTGTATCACACAGTCGCGGCGGAATCTGCCAAAATGGACACGTGGTTCACCAAGCACACGACAATAGCGGAGGATTTTGCCAAGACCGCGGTTGAACAGCAGTTTCATGGCGAAGAGCTGCAAAAACATATGCTGGACGTCGTTCACACTACATCCGCAAGCATTATGAACGGATATCTCGCGTGGGAGACCGATACGGTGGGAATGGTATGCAGCGTTTATCCCGTCGCGGATAATTACGTCGCGCAGGAACGCGGGTGGTACCAAAGCGCCAAAAGCACCCGTGCAACGATTATTACCGATCCGTATATAGATGCAATAACCGGAAAGATCGTTATCACCGTTGCCAGTCCACTGCTTTCGGGGAACGAGGTGCTGGGCGTGTGCGGATTGGACATCGAGATCGGCGAGTTGGTCTCGGTATGCCAAGAACTTAAGGCGGACGAGGGCGGATACGCGGTGCTGGTAGACGGAAGCGACAACATAGTGGCTCACGCTGAAAATCAGGATTATTCACACAGACTGCTCGACGACGGCAAAACCGAGAAAGTCACAAAGCTCGTTGACATTGCGCCTATTTACAGCGAGGTTCTTGCAGCGTCGGGAAGCACAAACGTCGTTTCGGGCAAGGGCTATGACGGCTCTATGCGCTATTTCCCCGTCGTACCTGTCGGTTCTACGGGCTGGAAGGTGCTTTATGCGGCGGATTACAATGAGGCGATGTCGCGGTTGAACGATATTATTATTCTGGCGGTGATAGTTTCGCTTGCGGCAATATTCGGCGGGGGACTGTTCTTCTGGCTGAAGTTCACAAAGCGTCTGAAGCCGATGTCGGCAATAGAGAATATCGTCACGGATATGTCTAACGGCGTTCTGGAACATAACTACCCCGAATCCGCAAACGATGAGATAGGCACTATCTGCGGCGCGCTAATGAGAACAAACAAATCGCTGAAATCGTACATTGACGGTATAGAGAAGATACTTTCGGATATGTCGGACGGTAGGTTCGTATATGACAGTTCACTTACATTTGTCGGGGAATTCACCGCGATGGAGCAGTCTATAAGGCATATCTGCGGTGCAATGAATTCCACCTTCGCGGAGCTTAACACGGTATTTGAGCAGATATCGGGCGGCTCGCGCAGCGTATCCGTAGGAGCGGCACAGCTTGCCCGTGCCGTCAATGATGAAACAAAGCTTATCGTTGAGGTTTCCGAAAATCTTGGTGATATCAACAACAGGGTATCGCAGTCAGCGGAGAATGCGTTTAATGTTAAGGAAAAAGCGCTCAAAGCCGCCGACACGGTAAGCGCGGGCAATGAAAAAATGCAGGAGCTTGTTAATATCATGGACAGCATTTCGCGTTCCGCGGACGAGATAGTCAAGATCAATTCCACAATTGAGGACATAGCGTTTCAGACAAATATTCTGGCGCTCAACGCGTCTATTGAAGCTGCTCGCGCGGGAGCGGCGGGCAAGGGATTCGCGGTTGTCGCGGAGGAGGTGCGCAATCTCGCGGCAAAATCCGGCGAAGCCTCAAAGATTACGGCGGAGCTTATCGAAAATACCTTAAAGGCGATCGGAAGCGGTACCGAAGCGGCAAACTCGACAGCTGAAATGCTCGATGAGATCGTTCGGGAAACAAGTCTGATAAGCGGCTCGGTATCGGAGATAGCCGACGTATCCGAGGAGCAGAAGACTATGCTTTCGGAGATATCGGCAAAGCTCGGCGAGGTTGAGGCTATCATTGAGAAAACAGACTCCGCGGCGCAGAATTCCGCTGCCGCAAGCGAGGAGCTCGATAGTCAGGTGGCACTGTTGAAGAAGCATCTTGAACGTTTTGGGTAAGATATACGCCGCTTTCATGTCAGTTAAGTATTTTTTTTGAAATTCAAGTGATAAATATTGAAAATCGGACGGGAACTATATACTTGAATCATCTGCCTCCTGAAGACACACGCCCGTCAAAAACGGAACACCATAAGTCCCGGTATACGTCGGGACTTTCATGGCTATGTTTACAAATTTATGAAAGGGTTGATTGTGTGAATAAGGTTTTTAAGAGAACCATCTCGATTGTTGTGCTTGCAGTTTGATAAACACCAACAAAGGGATAATGTTCTGTGTTCCAATCGAAGCTCATTCTTTGTTTAAAAATCTGCGATTTGTTCCCTTTGAGGATAAGGATATGACCTTCAGTATAGCGTTTATTTTCCGGAATTACGAAAAGCTCGATATGCCATCGCGGAGGTTTATTGAGTTTATTAAGGAGCATTCCTTGGGTAAGACCTAACCTTCTGAAACGGTTAAACGCAAAAAGCGAAGGAGTTGATCTGATTTGTCTTGTTTCGTATACAAGTCCTATACAATAACCATAGCAGTTATTATTAAATAATTATGATACGATAAAAAAAATCGGTAGTATCAATCCGGTGCTACCGATATTTTTTATTTTCACATCCGCAGTTTGTCTGTAACGATTTAGAAAACTTCTGCAACGCGCGCCCATTGGTCTTGGCGGTTGTTTGTTTTATACTATGTCGTTAGCGTCAAACGGGTCCCCGCATTCGGGACAGAACTTCGGGGGTTTGGAAGGGTCATCGGGCTCCCAGCCGCACTTGTCGCACTTGTAAAGCGGCATTCCCGCGGGCTTGGGCTTTCCGCATTCCATACAGAATTTGCCCTTGTTCACCGCACCGCATGTGCACGTCCAACCGTCGGTACTCACGGGTCTCTGGGCACCGCAGGAGGTGCAGAACTTGCCCGTATTGACCGCGCCGCAGGAGCAAGACCAGCTTGCCGCGCTCTGCGCCGCTGCGGGAGCGGGGGCTGCCTGCGGCGGCTGAGCGTTCTGCTGAGCTGCCATATTGTACAGATTGCCCGCGTTTATGCCGCCTGTCTGCTGAGCCATATTCATACCAAAAAAGCCCATTGCCGCGCCGCCCGCGTTGCCCGCGGCAGTCCTCATAGCCTCACCCTGAGCCTGTGTGAGGTGAGCGGCTGCCATACCCGGATCGCGCATTACGGCGGTTCTCTGGAGATCTTTGATCAAAGCCTCGTCCTCCGCGGAGAGCGAGGGCGGATTCATATTGAACGAGCTTATAGCCATGCCGCGCAGCTCGCCCCACTTTTTGGACAGTATCTCGTTGAGCGCATCGCAAATCTCCATAGTGTGCGACGGGAGACTGCTCGGGCGCACTCCGGTGTCGGATATCTTGCCGAGAGCGGGCTGAAGAGCCGTAACGATCTCGGTTTTCAGCATGCTGTCCATGGTGCGCTTGGGATAGGTGTCGCCGAAGTTGCCGCAGACGTTGCTGAAAAACAGCACAGGGTTGGTGATACGGTAGGAATACTCGCCGTTGCAGCGTAGTGAAACGTCCACGTCAAGACCAATATTCCTGTCCACAACGCGGAATGGGATAGGTGTGGCCGTGCCGTAGCGGTTGCCCATGATCTCCTTGGTGTTGATAAAATAAACGCGCTGATCCTTTGGAGCCTCGCCGCCGAACGCAAAGCGCTTGCCTATCGAATTGAATGTTGCCTTTATACTTTCGCCAAGGTCACCGTAGAATATGCTCGGCTCGGAGGATGTATCATAAACGAACTCGCCCGGTTCAGCGCAGACCTCTGCGACCTTTCCACCGTCGATTATAAGTACACACTGACCCTCGTTAACGTTGATTATGGAACCGTTGGAGATAACGTTATCACTGCCCTTGGTATTGGAGGACTTGCCGCCTACGCGCTTCCAGCCGCGCGCCGCAAGCACCTCGGAGCTGAGCGCATCGCAGTAGAAATAGTCTCTCCAGGAATCCGCCAGCGCACCGGAAAGCGCACCCATACCCGCTTTAAGTAAACCCATAGTAAAATTTCTCCTTTACAGTAATAAGCCGATAGATAGCTTAATATTATTGTACAACATTTTAGTCTTCGTGTCAAGTGCGGATTTCGGAAATCGTCGGTATTATGTATGCAAAGAGTGGTATTATAAGTGTATTGAATAAAGTATCTTGACAAAAAAATGTCGATGTGGTACAATATGGGTATACGTTCAAAAGTGCATTAAGAAGGAGGCAAGGCTTTTGCTTGAAATAAATGATCTGTACTGGAGTTTGCCGAACGGCGAGCCCATAATCAACGGGATATCCTGCAAAACCAACGGCAGGCTGACAGTTATCACGGGACCAAACGGCGGCGGAAAGACCACTCTCGCCAAACTGATAGCGGGTGTGGAAAAGCCCGTGTCGGGACGGATACTGCTCGACGGCGAGGATTTGACCGATCTCGATATAACCGAACGCGCCAAAAAGGGTGTTGCTTACGCGTTTCAGCAGCCCGTGCGATTCAAGGGGCTGACAGTTCGAGATCTGCTTGAATTGGCGGCAAGCGGCAGTCTCGGACACTCGGAGCTGTGCAGTCTGCTCGGCAAGGTGGGCTTGTGTGCGGAAGAGTATATCGACCGCGAAATGAGCGGCGCACTGTCGGGCGGCGAGGCTAAGCGTATCGAAATCGCGACGGTGTTGGCGCGCGGCGCCAAGCTGTCGGTGTTCGACGAGCCCGAGGCGGGCATCGACCTGTGGAGCTTTTCGCGTCTCGTGGAAACGTTTGAGGAGATACGCAACAATTCTCGCGGCGAGCTGATAGTAATCTCGCACCAGGAGCGCATTTTGCAGATAGCGGATGATATCATCGTCGTTGCCGACGGCAAGATACGTATCGCGGGAAAGCGCGAAGATATACTTCCGGCGCTGCTCCAAGGAGAATATACCTGCGCCTGTCCGAAGAGAATGGGGGATTGCAAATGAGCGGTTTGATGGACTTGAATTTCAACGATATAACGGGCGAGATGCTGAAAGTCATCTCCGATTTCGACATGGAAAAGGGCTTTGCGGGCGCTTACAATATTCGCGAGGATACGCAGTGCGCGGGCAGGCAGTCTTCCGCTAACATTACGATAACCCCTAAGACGGACAAGCCCGGCATCGACATAACCGTAAAGCCGTTTACAAAGGGCGAAACGGTGTTTATTCCTGCCTGCGTAACACATACGGCGGTGGACGATCTGGTGTACAACGATTTCTATATCGGCGAGGGCGCAGACGTTGTTATCGTTGCGGGCTGCGGAGTTCATAACGAAGGCGAGGAGGACGCGCGGCACAACGGTATTCACAGATTTTTTCTTGAGCCCGATTCCTCCGTGCTTTACAAGGAAAAGCATATCGGCACGGGCGAGGGAGAGGGATTGAAAAAGATCGACCCTGTGACCGAGTGTTTTCTGAAGGAGAATTCGCGCTTGGAAATGGATACCATTCAGCTCGGCGGCGTTGACCGTTCGACCCGCACTACTAATGCGGAACTCGGCAAAAACGCGAAGATAATCGTCCGCGAGCGCATAATGACCGATCACGAGGAGGACGCGGTAACTAACTTTCACGTCAAGCTCGAGGGCGAGGACAGCGGCGCGGACTTAGTATCGCGTTCGGTGGCGAGAGGTAACTCACATCAGGCGTTTTACAGCGTCGTTGAGGGAAACAACCGATGTACGGGACATTCGGCGTGCGATGCGATCATAGCCGATAACGGAAAGGTCGACGCGCAGCCTGCGCTGAACGCGTCCAATGTAGACGCGGAACTTATCCACGAGGCTGCTATCGGAAAGATCGCGGGCGAGCAGATAATGAAGCTGTGCTCGCTCGGACTTACCAAGGAACAGGCGGAGGAGAAGATCATCAAGGGATTTCTTAAATAACTCACATATTGAAACCGCGCGGAGGTATCATTTCCGCGCGGTTTTTGTAAATAATTTATAATATTAACCCCCTCAGCATTGTAACTGAGGGGGTTCAAATAATGTCAAATAGCGTCCATAAAGCTGCCGAGCACTTTAAATGCCTTAGCCGCCGACTTACGCTTGCGGCGGTTGTTCGTGAGGGATTTTACCGCCATAAACGCCAGTCCGCCCGTGATCACTCCCGCTGCTGCGCTCTTTATATAGCTTTGAGTTTGTTTGCTCATTGTAAAAGTTCAGCTCCTTTTTTGAAAGTTTACGGTAGTATTTTCTGCAAATTCGCACCTGTTATGCTAAGTAATAAATTGGCGGTAATATTTTAGCAGCAGCTTTGGTAAAGAAAAACATTGCCGTAAAATAAAGTAAAACGCTTATATTATACGGTGACTGAAAACTTTTGTGCAGTGTGCTCGTACAAAAGGATAAATTTATACTTGATTTGGTTATTTGATACAAAATGCAAGACAATAATGAAAAACTTGCAAAAATCCTCTTGACATTTAGATGCGAAACGAGTATAATAAGGACATAGCAAAGGGGCTATGACATACGTTTCTCAACGGAGAGAGAGTATGTCATAGCCCCTTTTTGCGATACAAAAAAACGAACAAAATGAAAGGGGCGGTCTTTAATGAACGCAATCTTAACGGTGCTCGGATCGGCGGGCGCTGAAGAAATCGTCAACGCTACGATGTTTAACGTGGGCGACGGAAACGGTATCTGGTATCTGATAGGAGCGGCGCTGGTATTCTTTATGCAGGCGGGCTTCGCGATGGTGGAAACGGGTATGACGCGTGCGAAAAACGCAGGAAACATCATAATGAAGAACCTTATGGATTTCTGTATCGGCACGGTGACGTTCGTGCTTATCGGTTTCGGGCTTATGCTCGGTGAGGACGCGCTGTTCGGCCTGGTGGGTATCCCGACAATGGATATTCTCGGCAATTTTTCGAGCTTTGACAGGTGTGCGGAATTCGTGTTCAACCTCGTGTTCTGCGCGACTGCGGCGACTATCGTCTCGGGCGCGATGGCAGAGCGTACAAAGTTTATCAGCTACTGTATCTATTCGGGCGTTATCTCGGCGATAATTTATCCTGTGGAGGCGCACTGGATATGGGGCGGCGGTTGGCTAACGCAGCTCGGATTTGTTGACTTCGCCGGTTCTACGGCTATCCATATGGCGGGTGGTATGTGCGCGCTTATCGGCGCGGCTATGGTAGGACCGCGTATCGGAAAATTCGGCAAAGACGGAAAGCCTCGTGCTATTCTCGGCCACTCGATGACATTGGGCGCGTTAGGCGTGTTCATTCTGTGGTTTGGCTGGTACGGCTTCAACGGTGCGGCTGCAGACAATGTTGAACACCTTGCGAAAATTTTCCTCACCACGACGGTAGCTCCCGCTGTGGCAACCTGCACGACGATGATATTTACATGGTTGAAAAACGGCAAGCCCGACGTTTCTATGTGTCTTAACGCGTCACTTGCGGGCTTAGTTGCGATAACCGCTCCATGCGCCGACACCGATTGCATAGGCGCGGCGTTGATCGGTCTGGTTTCGGGATTTCTGGTCATATTCGGCGTTTGGCTGCTTGACTATAAACTGCATATTGATGATCCAGTCGGCGCTGTGGCGGTACATTTCTGCAACGGTATCTGGGGTTCGCTGGCGGTCGGATTGTTTGCGACGGGTGACGGTCAGAACGGCGGTGTTGCGGCTCTTGCAGATCCCGGCGCGAAAATGCGCGGACTGTTCTACGGTGGCGGATTTGCGCAGCTCGGTATACAGGCTGTTGGCGTGCTGGCGGTGCTCGTCTGGACGGGCGTAGCGATCTCGCTTACGTTCCTGATCATCAAAAAGACGATAGGACTTCGCGTTTCCCGTCACGAGGAGATCGTCGGTCTGGACGCTACGGAGCACGGTCTGCCAAGCTCTTACGCGGACTTTATCCCGTCCATGCAGATCGAGACCACGGCTTCGGGACGCGAGAAAGAGGTTGACACTCTTGCGCAGGTCGACAGAAAGGTCGAGTCTGTTTCCAACGAGCAGTCGATTCCAGTTGTTCACAGGAAGTACACTCCGAGCGAGGGCGCACATATGTCCAAGGTCGTTATAATTACCAAGCAGGAGCATATCGAAGCGCTCAAAAACGCGATGTCGGCTGTCGGCATTACGGGTATGACGGTCACGAACGTGCTCGGCTGCGGAATGCAGAAGGGCGCAACGGAATATTATCGCGGCGTGCCTATCGAAACTCACCTGCTCCCCAAGATCAAAATGGAGATCGTTGTGTGCAAGGTGCCGGTTGAAACGGTCATAGAGACGGCAAAGAGCGTGCTGTACACGGGCAAAATCGGCGACGGCAAAATATTCGTCTATGATGTTGCGGACGTTGTAAAGGTGCGCACGGGCGAAAGCGGATACGATGCGCTTCAGGATAACGAATAATAAGGCAAAATACAAATTTTCCCCCGCGGAAATTATAGCGGGCGTGGTATAGAAGTATTTCGGTGTCGAGCGACTACGCTTGGCACCGAAATTTTCTATGAAATGAACTGTCAAAGGCGGTACGTCTTATCGCGGGGGAATGTTACTCGCGTGTATCTATCTCATTCGCTTTAAGGTCGATGAGCACCTCCGTACCGTTCTTGTCGGAGCGTATCTCTATTTTGTGACCGAGCGCCTTGCAGATACGCCTGCAAAGGTACAGACCTATGCCCGTAGCCTTTTTGTCGGCGCGCCCGTTGTTGCCCGTAAAGCCGTGCTCAAACACCCTCGGCAGATCCTCGGGAGCTATGCCGATGCCCGTATCGCTTATCGACAATGTCTTTTCCGGCTTGAGCGCTATCTCCACGCTGCCGTTTTTTGTGTACTTCAGCGCGTTCGAGATAAGTTGCTCAACCACGAACAGCAGCCATTTTTCATCGGTCAGCACCTCGTTCTCCGTCGGTTCATATATCAACTTTATCTTTCTGCGGATAAACTGCGGCGAAAACTTCCGGACAGCCTGCTTGATGATACCGTCGAGAGGATAACGGCGTATCACAAAGTCGCTTGTGTCGCTGTCCAGCCGCACATAGCAGAGCGCCATTTCAACGTACTGTTCGATCTTCTGTAAGTTCTCCGACAACTCGCGGCTCTCCTCGGTGTCAAGCTCTTGGAGCGCAAGGCTCATCGCGGCGATAGGCGTTTTGATCTGGTGCGCCCACATTGTGAAGTACATTACCGCACCGTCATAACGCTTGTCTGCGGCGGAGATCAGCGAGGTCTTTTCAGCGTGCAGCGTTTCGATGAGTTGCTGATAGCGCCGCTCGACCTCGTTGTCGCTTTCGGGCAAATGCTCTAATGTGAGCAGTATCTCGTATTGCAGCTCGCAAAGCAGCTTGTGCTTTCGGCAATAGCGCAGGAAATCGCCGACTGCCGCGCCCGCGGTTATCACTCCGCAGATGATTCCCGCGTAAACGTACGCCATGACGGGCACTCCGTACAGCGCCATAAACAGTACGAAAACCGCCGCGACCAGCAAGATCACGGCGATCACTCTTCGTCTGTAATATAAAAAGTTAAGTAAAAATTTCATCAGACCGTCGATAAACCCTCCTCTACTTCATCAACGACTTCTCGGCAGCCATTAAGGTTAGCCGACAAGCCGCTTCCTCGTATCTGAGGGCTTCTCGACAGTCCGAAAATGGCTATATCTGCAAGTCGTCTTATTTTTTCCTTTTGAAAACAGGCTCGGCACGTCTGCCCTTTTCACGCTTGGCACGTTCCTGCTCCGCTTTTTCCTGCGCGGCGCGCAGGCGCTCCGCTTCGATCTGCTCGAGCTTTGACTTGCTCTTTTCCGCGATATCCAGCAGCATAAGGCGATTGTTGAACGACGGCTTGTCAAGAACGATATCGAACAATGCGTTCAGAAGTTGTTCTGCTTCTGCGTCGCTGTTGACGAGGCGTTTGTCCAGCAACTCGCGCTTGGTAATAGCAAGCTGACCGATATCGTAGCATTCGTTCGTTTCTATTATCTCGTTGAGCGCCGCAAGGCTTGCGCGAAGCTTAACAGTCATCTCGGGCTCGCTGTCGAACTGTCTCGCGCGGCTGTCGGCAATCTCGCACTGGAGCAGGTCGCGCAAATCGGTAGGACCAAGCTCGCGTATAAGCCCTTTAAGCTCTTTTCTGTTCTCAGGGATACGAACGTCGTGATGATAAATCAGCCAGCTTATCTCGTCCATCATATTCTTCGGGAACTCCAGCCGCCGCATTATTCCCTCCGCGAGCAGTCTGCCGCGCTCGGCGTGACCTTTAAAATGACCGTGACCGTCGCCGTCGATAAACATACAATCGGGCTTGCCGAGATCGTGGAACAACATCGTAAAGCGTATCTCCGGCTCGGGCAGCGCGTATCCAACCGCCTTGCAGATATGCGTCCACACGTCAAAATCGTGGTGCTTTGTAAGCTGTACGAGACCTATACACGGTTCAATCTCGGGAAGTACGTATTTCAGTACATCGGCGTTTTTTTCGAGCGCACGCGCGGCATATTTGCCCATGACGATTCTTGTCAGCTCTTCGCGTATTGAAGCTGCATCGGCGTAATCAAAACACGCGACGTTAGCGCGCATACAGCTGCGGGTCTGCTCCTCGATCTCGTATTCGTCCTCGGAGCAGTAGCGTATTGCCTTTAAAAGCCGCGAGGGCTTTATCGTAAAGCTCTTAGACATATCGTAGATAGTTTCGGCGGTCGGCTTTCCGCCTACCTTGACGTTTACGGTGACGTTCTCGCCTATAGCCACGATTTGCTTTATCTCGCCCGTAAGCGCGCCTCTGCCGTCATACGGGTCGATAAGCCCCGCCTTCGGAGAGTATGCCATGGCGTTCATCGTGAACCCGCGCCGCGCGAGATCCGTTTCCAAATCCTCCGCGTACATGACCCTGTTCCCGACTACCTCGCGGCGGTACGGAGACACTTGAATGACCATTCCCACCACAGTCACCAATATCTCTCCGCGGGACATACCCTCGTCGGAGATGCGGTATTCACGGAACGCGAACATTATATCGTTTATATCCGCGTTCGTAACTATATCATAGTCCTGCGGCGAGTTGCCCAGAATGAGCTCGCGCACGCAAGCACCGACAACGTATGCCTCAAATCCCGCGCTCTCAAGGCGCTCCAGAGCCTCAATTACAGGCGCCGGTAAAATAATCATATCCGTTCCTCCTTAATTTAAAAGCAAGTTTCGCATCGGGTGCATTCCGCTGTGCTGTGTCCGCCTTATTACGGCGGCAATCTTCCATTATGCTTCACTCCACTCCGTCGCCAATTGTGAAACTTGCCCTGCGCCGACCGCCGCGTTGATAATCTTTTAACGCGGTTAAAATGCGGCTCTGTAACGCTGCTTTTGGCTAAATGCTCTTAGTGTAAAAGGCAGCATTGTCCACGGCGCATTTAACTTTTCTACACAATATCTCATAATAATTATACACCATTTCTCTCCGCAATTCAAGAGAATTTTACGACATAATTTTGTATAAAATGACTAATTGGTGAAAACTGCAAAAAATTTTCATAAAAGCACTTGCATTTTTGTGAATTATGTTATATAATATTAATAATGAGTTTGCAGAATTCATACAAATTGTATTATTGCTGCACTTCTAAAATCAAAAACCGGAGGTACTTTTCAAATGAAAACATTCAAAGCCGACAACATACGCAACGTTGTCTTAGCGGGTCACGGCGGCAGCGGCAAGACCGCCCTCGCTGAAGCTATGCTCTTCAAATGCGGATTAACCGACAGAATGGGAAACACCGCCGAGGGCAATACAATATGCGATTTCGATGCGGAGGAAATCAAGCGTAAAATTTCGATAAACGCATCTATTGCCAATATGACCTGGAACGATATCAAAATCAACGTTATCGACGCTCCCGGTCAGTTTGATTTTGTCGGCGGTCTGCACGAGGGTATCCGCGCCGCAGAGAGCGTTATCATCACCGTAAACGGCAAGGATGGAGTATGTCCCGGTACGATAAAATCCTACCAGCTCGCGGCTAAAAGCAACAAGGCTTGTATGATGGCGGTCACCTGTATGGAGGTCGAGAACAGCGACTTTTACCGAGTATTTACGCAGATGAAGACCGTTTTCGGTCCGTCCGTATGCCCGATAGTCGTACCTTATGATAAGAACGGTCCCGTTGAGGCTTACATAAACCTCCTGACCATGAAGGCATACAAATATGATAAGAAGGGCGTTCCTACCGAGGTAGAGATGCCCGCGTCCGAGAACCGTATCGCGGGTTTGCGCGCGGCAATGGCCGAGGCGGTCGCGGAGACAAACGAGGAGTTTATGGACAAATTCTTCATGGAGGAGGAATTCACCCAAGAAGAGCTTGTAAAGGGTATTCACGACGGCGTAGCGAGCGGAACGATCACACCAGTAGTATGCTGCGCAAACGACACGCTATCGGGCGTTGATATGCTGCTCGACGCGGTAACTAAAATGCTCCCGTCCCCCAATGAGAGGAAGCTGGAGACTATCGACGGCAATCCAGCCGATTACGACGAAAACAAGCCGTTCAAGGGTATCGTATTCAAGACCGTTGCCGATCCGTTTGTAGGCAAGATAAGCTATGTAAAGGTGGTACAGGGCAAGCTCACCGCGAAGTCAGTTCCCGTTTCAACCTCGGGCGCGGAGCTGCGTTTCGGCAAGCTCGTGACCGTCTGCGGCAAAAAGCAAGAGGAGGCTGCCGAGGTATGGGCGGGCGATCTGTGTGCGGTAACGAAAATGGAAGCGAACACGGGCGACACCATCTGCGATCCTGCGGATACAAAGGCTCTCGCGGGTATGGAATTCCCGAGGGCGTGCTATTTCAAGATCGGAAGAGCGTCGTGTAGGGAAAGAGTGTAGATCTCGGTGG